>DATMSN010000722.1:0-2217 GCA_035565375.1 Duganella sp.
GCCAGGCGCGCGGCCGCTGGTGTTTGCGCCGCCGGTGGCCCGAGGTGTCAAGGGCAAGGTACAGAATGAATTCACGGTCAACGCGCCGGTGGATGTCGCCGTCTACGCCGGCCAGCGCGGTCTGACTTACGAGCCAGCCAAGCCGGGCGACCCTCACGCGCAGTTGACCCGGCGCGCGCGGCCGGCCGACCAGCGTAAGCTTATCCCGCGCAGTAGCTGGCATTTCGTCGCGCCGGAGCGGAAGGGCGGCCCTGGCCGGGTGCAGCTGGATGGCGGCTTCCAACCCGACACGATCTATGAGCTGACCTACGTGGCGAAAGATCCCTACGTCACCGGCGCCGGCCTGGCGGGCATACGCGATCTGCTGGCCTACTTCCGCGATACGCCGTTTGAGGGCGCACCGGTGCCGAAGACGGTGCTGATGTTTGGCATCAGCCAGTCGGGTCGGGTAATCGGCCGCATGCTGCATGACGGCTTGAATGTGGACGAATCCGGGCGCTTGGCGTTCGGCGGCGCCTATCTGCAAGTGCCCGGGGCCGGTGGTTCGGCGGGCTTCAATAGTCGCTTCGTACAGCCCACGCGTCATCCGTCGATGATGGAGGAGCATGAGTATCCGGCGGACGCATTCCCGTTCACCACGGCGCCGTCCCGTGATCCGGTGAGCGGCAAAACGGCGTCGACGCTCGATCGTGCGCGTGACAGGCAGGGTAATTTGCCGAAGTTGATATACGCGAATACGTCGACCGAGTATTGGAATCGCGGCGCGTCGCTGATCACCACCACGGCTGATGGGGCGCGTGACGTGGCGCCGGCGGACAACGCCCGGGTCTATGGATTCATGGGCGCGCAGCACTATGTCGGCCGCTCGCGTGTGCGCGCGCCTTTCACCGCTTGCGTATCCACCAGCAATCACTATTTGCCGATGCGGGCACTGATCGTGGGGTTGGAGCGGTGGGTGGTCGACGGCAAGCAGCCGCCGGCCAGCGCCTATCCGCAACTGGCCGATGGTTCGCTGACGACGGTTGCGGATTATCGCGCGATCTTCCCGAAGGGCTTGGGCCTCACGCCGCCGGAGCAGAATCTGCGCGAGCCGAGGTTGATCGGTGGCGGGGTGCCGGTCAAGCGTGGCGACGAATTTGAGACCCGTGTGCCGACGCCGGACGCCGATGGGAACGACCGGGGCGGTGTTCGCCTGGTCGAGTTGCAGGCGCCGCTGGGAACGCATACCGGTTGGAATCTGCGCGCGCCGGAGACGGGATTCGCATGGGCGACGTCGCGTTTCGACGGCAGCTTCGTGCCGTTTGCGCGGACGGAGGCGGAGCGGGGCGTGGCGGGCGATCCGAGGCCTAGTCTTGAGGCGCGTTATCCGACGCGCGATGATTTTGTTGCTGCCGTCCAGGCGGCGGCCGAGCGGCAGGTGGCGGCGGGATTACTGCTGCCTGAAGATGTGGCGCGCACGCTGGCGGATAACGCTGGTCTGTATGACCGGATATTGGCTCGTGATCCTGCTGATCAGGGCTGCGGTTATTTGTTTGCGCCGTGAGTCGTGGACGGCGCGTGCATTGGCGGATTACGGCGTTCCGCCTAATCCGCCCTACGTGTCTCCGTGGGCGTTTTACGTTGGTGGTCGTAGCCGAATGATCGCGTCTCGCAGCACTTGTCGCATATGCTGCTCATGGTTTAACTGGTCTTCGTCGACGCTTGTCGATGGTGGAACCATGCCGTCGCGGCGCTGGCCCAGTTCTTCCAGCGCTTGCGTGAGATAGGCTTCCTCGGTGCCGAACCATTCCTGCGAGACCTTCTCGCCCAGCATGCGGCCGCGCAGTTGCTGCCGCTGCCGCTGCCAGCCAGCCAGGCGATTAAGGTCAGGCCTCTCGCCGAAGTTTTGCACCGCCAGCAGTTGATCATGCGCGCTCAAATACGCGTTGTAGCTGGTCGCCAGTTGTCCGGCTTCGCGTGCCGCGTTGACGGGCAGGTGTCGATCCAGATAGTCCAACAGCGCCTGGAGACCACCCTTGTCGCCACCTCCGAGCAAATAGGAATCCATCACCTTACGCAGTGCGCTGTCGGCGATCAGTTCCTGGTTGTCGGTCAGCGCTATCTCCGTCGGGCCTGAACAAATCCTAACCGATTGATTCTGCTAGCGAAAGACTAGAAAACAGTAGCTGGGATTTGCAAGCTTTGGCTAAAATGGTGGCAATTCCTTGCAAATTTCAG
>DATMSN010000723.1:0-4441 GCA_035565375.1 Duganella sp.
CCGCGGCCGGTCGCGCCTTCGTCGCGGATCTCGCCGCCGGCGCCGGTGGAGGCGCCCGGGAACGGCGAAATGGCGGTCGGGTGGTTGTGGGTTTCCACCTTCATCAAGGTGTGCGTCAATTCGGTCATCGGCGCGTACTGCTGCGCCTCGCCCTGCGGGAAGAAGCGCATCACTTCGGCGCCTTCCATGATCGACGAGTTGTCGCTGTAGGCGACGATGGTGCCCTTCGGCTGCAACTGGTGGGTGTTCTTGATCATGCCGAACAGCGACTTCGGTTGCGCCACGCCGTCGATGGTCCAGTCGGCGTTGAAGATCTTGTGGCGGCAATGCTCGCTGTTGGCCTGCGCGAACATCATCAGTTCGACGTCGGTCGGATTGCGGCCGGCCTTGGTGAAGGCGGCGTCCAGGTACTCGATCTCGTCGTCCGACATCGCCAGGCCCAGGTCCGTGTTGGCCTTCTCCAGCGCGTTCTTGCCCATGCCGATCACGTCGACCGATTCCAGCGGCTTGGCGTCCAGCGTGCGGAACAGGCCGGCCGCCTCGTCCGCCGAGCGCAGCACCGATTCGGTCATGCGGTCGTGCAGCAACGCGGCGACAATCTGGATTTCCTCGTCCGACAGCTTCTTCGGCGCGCCGATGCTGCTGCCCAAAATGCCGGTCTTCAGGTTGATGCGGAACGCGATGCCGCGCTCGACGCGCTTGACGTGCGCCATGCCGCAGTTGTGGACGATGTCGGTGGCCTTGGAGGCCCATGGCGAGATCGTGCCGAAACGCGGGATGACGAAGAACTCCTCGACCGCGCCGTCGGTGTTGTCGGCGTGGGCCGGCTCGCCGTAGGTCAGCAGCGCGGCCAGGCGGCCGCTGTCGTCGGCCGACAGCGGCTGGGCGGCATCGATGAAGTGGACATAGCGCGCCTGGACGGCGGCGACGGACGGTAGCGCGGCTTGCAATTGCGTCAACAGGCGTTGGCTACGGAATGCGGACAGGGCGTTGGAGCCCGGCAGAATCAACATATTTGGAGGATGGTTGATGCAGCAAGGCTGCGGATTAAAGGGTGATGAGGCATGAGGCTAATTCTTGCAGTGTTCCTTTGCGCGCATTATACCCTCTAGCACGCTCTCCATACAGCGCCATTTCCGACCAAAAACTGCCGTCAAAGCAACATTTTGCGCGGATTTGCCCTATAAAACCCTGCTCTTCAGCATCAAACACTTGGTTTGTGTAACATTTGGACTTGCCTTGGGGTATGCTAGACCGTATATAAGCAGGGGTTTGCGTCATGCCAGAATATAGCGACTTGTCGGTGTTGATCGTCGACCCGAATCCGGGTATGCGCGGCAGCCTGCACAACATGCTGAACCAGTGCTCGATCACCAAGATCGAATACGCGGTGAGTTCCGGCACCGCGATCCGGCAGTTGTCAAAAAAACCCTACGACATCGTGCTATGCGAGTACGACCTGGGCAACGGCAGCGGCGAAAACAATGGCCAGGACGGCCAACAACTGCTCGAAGACCTGCGCCACCACAAGCTGATCGCGCAGTGGACCATCTTTATCATGCTCACCTCCGAGGGCGTCTACAGCAAGGTGATCGGCGCGGTCGAGCTGGCGCCCACCGACTACGTGCTCAAGCCGTTCACCGTCGACGCGCTGCTGCAACGCATCCGCAAGGCGGTCGAGCGGCGCGATGTGTTCTGGCCGGTGTACCAGCAGCTCGCCGCCGGCGGCATCCGCAAGGCCATCACCAGCTGCAAGGAAGGCGAGGACAAGAACCCCCGCTACGCCAACGATTACGCGCGGCTGCGCGCCGAGCTGCTGGTGTCCATCGACGATCTGGTGGAGGCCGAATTCGTCTACCAGACCATGCTGCTGACCCGCCCCACCGCGTGGGCCCACTTGGGCATGGCGCGCTGCCAGTTCGGGCTGCAGAAATTCGTCGAGGCGCAGCGCACGCTGGTGCAGCTGCTCGAGGAGCACCCGAAATTCATGGCCGCCTACGACCTGCTGGCGCGCACCCACGAGGCGCTGGGCCAGCAGGAGTCGGCCAAGAAGGTGCTGGAGGACGCGGTCGGCATTTCGCCCAATATCGTGCGGCGCCTGCGCCACCTGGGCGAGGTGGCGCTCGAGACGGGCGACGTCGGCGTCGCCGAGAAGGCTTTCAAGCAGGTCGTCGCCAAGGCCAAGTATTCGGAGTTCCGCGACCCGGAGGATCACGTCAGGCTGGTCAAGACGCTGGTCAAGAAAGGCGACACCGCCCAGGCCAGCGGCGTGATCCGGGACATGGAGCGCTCGCTGCGCGGCAACGCCAACACCGAGGCCTGCCGCGCCATCGCCGCCGGGATGGTGCAGGAAATGACGGGCAACCTGGCCGGCGCCGCCACCGAGCTGACCACGGCCGTCCACGCCATCGAGAACGCGCGCGGTTTGTCGACCGGGCTGAAGATCGGCCTGGTGCACAGCTGCCTGAGCGTCAAACTCGATCAGCAGGCCTCGAACGTCATGCTGAACCTGATGAACGATACCGAAAGCGGCGTGACGATGGACGACGCGGTCCAGGTGTTCGAGAAGGCCGGCCGCCACGACCTGGCCGAGGGCATGGGCGAACAGATCAAGATGCAGGTCAGCGAGCTGCTGGCCGACGCGGCCGCGATGCGCGGCCAGGGCGACCTGCGGGCGGCGGTCGACACGCTCAACGCCGGCCTGCGCAAGGCGCCGGCCAATATGTCGCTGCTGCCGGCGGCGGCCTCGGCGATTTTGAAGCAGCTCGACGATCTGGGCTGGGAGGTACCGCTGGCCGAGCAATGCGCCTATCTGCTGGAGCGCATGCGCAAGATCGACCCGGCCCATCCGTCGCTGGAAGCGTTGCAGGCGCAGTACTATCACACCCAGCGCAAGTACGGTATCGCCACCACCGCCTAAGGTGGTCGCAACGGCAAATACCGGCCAACTACCTTAGCGGTAAAAAATCGGCGACGCCGGAAAATCCGACCAGTGGCTGATCAGATACCACGACACGAAGTAAAGCCCGCACAACACGAAGGCGGAAACGACCGCCGAGTTGGGCGTTCCGTGTCCGCGCAGGAGTCTGAAAAGGGTACGCATGGTTGTCTCGTCTTTGGACAAAAACAAACTGTACCGAGCGCCCATCTTTTCAACAAGCGCCGAATGCACGGTATCGCCTGACGCGCCCCATGGTATCGAGCCCCACGCCCCCCCGGCAGGCATCCCCCACGCGCCATGACGCCCGCGCGGCCAAATTTCCATTAGTAAATTATTATTAGCTATTTGGCACTCCATGTAGTAAAATTGGCATCTTTCACGATGGTAGTGATTTATTCGCAATTTTACGGGGCCAGACATGGACAAGGCGGCGCGTCGCGGCTTTCGCGCGGACATCAACGGGTTGCGGGCATGGGCCGTACTTGCTGTTATCCTGTTCCACTTTAAAATACGCGGCTTCGATGGCGGATACGTCGGCGTCGACATCTTTTTCGTCATTTCCGGTTTTTTAATGACGGGCATCATCGCGCGCGCCTTGCAAGGCGGCGCGGCGGCCGCGCCGCTAGCCTTCCTGTGGACCTTTTTCCTGGCGCGCGGCAAGCGGATCTGGCCCGCGCTGATCGTCATGTGCGCAACGCTGTTCGTGGCCGGCTGGTTCGTCATGTCGCCGGAGGAATTCTCCGCGTACGGCGAACAGGCCCGCAGCGCCGTGTTGTTCTGGTCGAATATGAAATTCTGGCGCGAGACCGGCTACTTCACCGGCAACGCCCACGGCATCTGGCTGATGCACACCTGGTCGCTGTCGGTCGAATGGCAGTTCTACATGCTGCTGCCTGTGGCGATGCTGTTGGCATGGAAAATCAGGCCGTCCCCGCGCGCGCTGCTGGTGCTGTTGCTCGCCGGCGGCTTGCTGTCGCTCGGCCTGTGCCTGTACGTCGCCGCCAATAAACCGGGAACCGCGTTTTTCCTGCTGCCGTTCCGCGCCTGGGAGATGGTCGCCGGCGGCGTGGTGGCGCTGACGGCCATTCGTCCACCGCGCCCGGCGGCGCTGCGCCATGGACTGGAGATCGGCGGCCTGGCCCTGATTGCCTACGCCATCCTCACTTTCGGCCATCTGGTCTGGCCGCAATGGCGCGCGCTGGTGCCGGTGCTCGGCACGGTGATGGTGCTGCTCGCCGCAAAGGAAAACTCCGTGCTCACCAATTGGACACCGTTGCGCTGGATCGGCGAACGGTCGTATTCGATGTACCTGTGGCACTGGCCGCTGGTGGTCGGCATCTACCATTTCGGCGACAAGCGCAACCTGGTGCTGGCCGCCTGCTGCGTGGCGCTGACGTTCCTGCTCGGCCACCTGTCGTACGTGCTGGTCGAAACGCGGATGCGCCGCCCGCTCGACACCATGCCGCGCGGCGCCGGTTCCGCCGTGCTGGCGGGCGCCTG
>DATMSN010000724.1:0-3177 GCA_035565375.1 Duganella sp.
GACGGCGGCGGCCGAGCCGCCCGACGAGCCGCCCGGCACGGCGCTCTTGTCCCACGGGTTCTTGACCGCGCCGAAGGCCGAGTTCTCATTGGCCGAGCCCATGGCGAATTCGTCGCAATTGAGCTTGCCCAGGGTGACCATGCCGGCCGCGCGGAACTTCTCGACGACGGTCGCGTCGAACGGGCTGACGTAATTGGCCAGCATCTTCGAGCCGGCCGTCGAGCGCCAGTCGCGCGTGACGAAGATGTCCTTGTGGGCGATCGGCACGCCGGTCAGCGCGGTGGCGGTGCCGGCGGCGATGCGGGCGTCGGCCTCGGCGGCCTGCGCCAGGGTCAGCGCGCGGTCGACGTGCAGGAAGGCGTTCAGGTCGCTCTTTTCGATGCGGTCGAGGAAGTGCGTGGCCAGCTCGGTGGCGGTGACGGCTTTGCTCTGCAGGAGCGCGGACAGCTCTTTAAGGGTTTTGGTGTGCATGGCGTTTCAATTCAATTCGGGGAGGATCGAGGCGTAGGTGCGGGCGAAACCACGGGCGGGCTTGCTTATTCGATCACTTTCGGCACCAGGTACAGGCCATCCTGTGTCTTCGGCGCGACGGCCTGGTAGTCCTCGCGGCGATTGGCTTCGGTGGCCACGTCCTCGCGCAGGCGCAGGGCGATGTTGTTCATGTGCGCCGCCAGCGGATGGCTCAGCGGGGCGACGCCGTCGGTGTCGACCGCTTGCATCTGTTCGGCCAGCGCGAAAATGCCATTCAGCTGCTCGAGCGCGGTGGCGCTCTGCTGCTCGCTCATCTCAAGTTGGGCCAGTTTGGCAATGCGTGTTACGTCGGATAGGGTCAGGGACATAGCGAATGGCGCGGACGGGCCGCGCGGGGTTTAATTGTTACATTGATAAAAAACTTGAAGTTCCGCCTAATCGCTGGCAAAAGCGGACGATTGCCGCTTAACTTGCAAGCTGAGCCGATACACTTTTGGGTGGATTTTCGGCAAATCGCATTCAAATTATAAGGTAGAATGGCGGGTTGATGCGTTGCCGGGGCTGAATCATTGCTGCCGCCGCTCACCACAGGACATCTTTCTACAGCTTACGCGCACCCAGTAGCGCCACAGGACACACATGTTTGGTTTTTTACGCAGGTATATCTCCACCGATCTGGCCATCGATTTGGGCACGGCCAACACCTTGATTTACGTTCGCGGCCAGGGCATCGTCCTCGATGAGCCATCGGTCGTCGCGATCCGCCAGGAAGGCGGCCCCAACGGCAAGAAGACGATCCAGGCGGTCGGCAAGGAAGCAAAGCAGATGCTGGGCAAGGTCCCCGGCAACATCGAGGCGATCCGCCCGATGAAAGACGGCGTGATCGCCGACTTCACCGTCACCGAGCAAATGCTCAAGCAGTTCATCCGCATGGTGCACGACTCCAAATTCTTCCGTCCGTCGCCGCGCATCATCATCTGCGTGCCGTGCGGCTCGACCCAGGTCGAGCGCCGCGCGATCCGCGAATCGGCGCTCGGCGCCGGCGCCTCGCAGGTGTACCTGATCGAGGAACCGATGGCGGCGGCGATCGGCGCCGGCCTGCCGGTGTCGGACGCCACCGGCTCGATGGTGGTCGACATCGGCGGCGGCACCACCGAGGTGGGCATCATCTCGCTCGGCGGCATGGTCTACAAGGGTTCCGTGCGGGTCGGCGGCGACAAGTTCGACGAGGCGATCGTCAACTACATCCGCCGCAACTACGGCATGCTGATCGGCGAGCAGACCGCCGAGGCGATCAAGAAGGCCATCGGTTCGGCCTTCCCGGGGTCGGAAGTCAAGGAGATGGAGGTCAAGGGCCGCAACCTGTCCGAGGGCATTCCGCGCTCGTTCACGATTTCGTCCAACGAGATCCTCGAGGCGCTGACCGACCCGCTCAACAACATCGTCTCGGCCGTGAAGAACGCGCTGGAGCAGACGCCGCCCGAACTGGGCGCCGACATCGCCGAAAAAGGCATGATGCTGACCGGCGGCGGCGCGCTGCTGCGCGACCTGGACCGCCTGCTGATGGAGGAAACCGGCCTGCCGGTGCTGGTGGCCGAGGACCCGCTGACCTGCGTGGTGCGGGGCTCGGGCATGGCGCTGGAACGGATGGACCAGCTGGGCTCGATCTTCTCCTACGAATGATCAAGACGGGGCCGCGAAACAGCGGCCCCGGTGCTTTGGGTGAGTTGACAGTCTCGTTGGCGCGGGAGCGCCGGATTATTGGAAGTCATGGAATACAGTCCTCCGCCACTTTTCAAGCAAGGCGCTTCGGCCCGGGTCAAGATGACGGTGTTCGCGTGCATATCGATTGCACTACTGTTGGTCGACGCGCGCATGCGCACCCTGTCGACCGTGCGCCAGGTCGCGGGTACCGTGCTGTACCCGCTGCAAATGGTCGCGCTGCTGCCGCGCGACGCCATCTACGGCGTCGGCGACTACTTCTCCACCTTGTCGTCGATGAAAAAGCAGGTCAATGAGCTCAAACGCCAGCAGATCGCCGACGCCCAGGCGCTGCAGCAGGCGCAGTTGCGCACCGTCGAAAACAACCACCTGCGCAAGCTGATGGGGGCGCGCGAGCAGCTGCCCGTCAAGTCCATGCTGGCCGAGGTGCTGTACGACGCGCGCGACGCCAACAGCCGCAAGATCATCCTCGACCGCGGCATCAAGAGCGATGTCATGCTGGGCATGCCGGTGATCGACAACCAGGGCGTGGTCGGGCAGGTGACGCGGGTGTTCCCGTTCACGTCCGAAGTCACGCTGCTGACCGACAAGGAGCAGGCCATTCCGGTGCAACTGCTGCGCAACGGCTTGCGCAGCGTGGCCTATGGCCGCGGCAAGGTCGGCGCGCTGGAGCTGCGCTTCACCGCGCCCAACGCCGACATCCAGGTCGGCGACATCGTCGTCACCTCGGGCCTGGACGGCATCTATCCCGCCGGCCTGGCCGTGGCGCGCGTGACGCAGGTGGAAAACAGCGCCGGCGGTTCCTTCGGCGGCGTGATCTGCCAGCCGCTGGCCGGCATCGCCAACAACACGCAGCTGCTGATCCTGATGTCGACGCCGGAGCTGCCTCCGCGTCCGCCGGAGGAGGAGCCGCGCGTGCCGAAGAAGAACAACACCAAGATGGCGGCGGTCAAGGACCCGGCCAAAGAGGGCGCCGAGGGCCAG
>DATMSN010000725.1:0-5160 GCA_035565375.1 Duganella sp.
CGTCCGGCGGTTCGCCCTCGCCGAAGCTGCTGGCGACGAACAGCGCGCGGCGGTATTTGCCCAGCTGCGGCGGCGTCAGTTTTTCCAGCGAGTGCACGTGGACCGGCACGCCGGCCTTCTGCAAGGCCGCCGCGCTTTGCAGCGCCAGACGCTCGGCCTGGCCGGTCTGGCTGGCGTAGGCCATCAGTACCGGATCGAGCCCTCCGTCGGCGATTCCCGCGCCGGCGGCGAACCGCGCGCGCTCCGCCTGCGCCACGCGCTTCTGGCGGCGGCGGTTCAGATACAGCATCCAGCCGGTGATGGCGAAGCCCGGCAGCGCAAGGCTGGTGAAGAACATGAACAGCCGGCCGGGCAAGCCGAAATAGGTCCCCATGTGCAGCGGATAGATCGTCGACTGCGCGCGCGCGCCGGCCGTCATGTCCTTATACGGCTCGTTCTTGACGATGGCGCCGGTCTGCTGGTTGATCGACATGCGGCCGCGCGCGCGCACGTGCGGCGCGTCCTTGGCCACCCACAGGATCTGGATCGGCTGCGTGGCGCGTTCCGGCGGCCGCAGGAAGGCCATCTTCCAGTTCGGCGCGTTGCGCTCGAAGGTGGCCCAGGTCGCGTCCAGATGGGCCTGTTCGGCGGCCTTCGGCGGCTTGATGCCTTTCGGTTTCGGCGCCGTCGCCATGCGCGGCGGCCGGCTCGTGCCAAGCCAGCCGTCGACCGTGTCGCGCACCACGTCGAAGCTCCAGTACAAGCCGGTGAGCGTGAAGACGACATACGCGATCAGCGACCAGGTGCCCGCCACCGAGTGCAGCCCCCACAGGAACGAGCGGCCCTTCAGGCGCGTGTCGAAGGTGAGCCAGGTGCGCCAGTCGAACACGCGGCGCGGCCAGCGCAGATACAGGCCGCTGAGCGATAGGCCCAGCAGGCAAATCGCCAGGATGCCCAGCACGATGCGGCCGACGTCGCGCGGCAGCAGCAAGTGCCGGTGCAGCAGTTCCACCCATTCGAAGGCTTCGTTGAACCGCAGCGGCGGCAGCGGCGCGCCGGTGTAGGGATTGAGATAAATCGTTTCGCCGCGCTCCTGGCCGGACGCCGGCGCCAGCGTCACGCGCGCGGTGGTACCCGGTTCGGTGTAGACGATGATGCCGGTGATGCGCGCTTCCGGATGCAACAGCTTGGTCGCCTGCGCGATTTGCGGCGGCGCCAGCACCGGAGCCGATTCCACCGGCACATTCAGCACGCCAGGATTGATCAGGTCCAGCAGTTCCTCGCGAAACGCGAGTATGGCGCCGGTGAGCCCGATCAGGATCAGGATCGTGCCGGCGGTGATGCCGACAAACCAGTGCAGCTGGAACCAGAGCTTTTTCACAGATCGACCTTCACGCCCAGTTTGATCAGGCGCGGCGCGCCGGAGCTCAGGCGCGTGCCCGCGCCGGCCCAGTACTCCTTGCCGCCCGCGTTTTCCACATTGAGCTGGACACTGGTGCGCTTGCCCATGATCGTCGTCACATACCGGCCGCCGGCGCTGAACAGCGTGACGCCGCCCAGGAAGGCCTGGTTCAAATCGTTGACCGGACGGCTGCCGGTGTAATACGCGCCGCCGTTGAACGACAGGCCGGGCACCGCGTCGAGTTCATACGACAGGAAGGCGCTGGCGGTGCGCTTGGCGGCGTTTTCCGGCAGCTTGCCGTTGTAGGCGGCGCCGATGTCGCGGAATTGCGGATCGATGAACTGGGCCGAGGTTTGCCACGACAGCTGGCGCGTCAACTTGCCCTGGGTGGACAGTTCCAGGCCACGGAAGTGCTGCTCGCCGTCGGCGCTGTAGATGTTGGCGGCGTTGGTGTAGTAGCCCGGACGGTCGATCTCGAACAGCGAGGCCTGCACCAGCGTGCCGCCGGCGCCCGGCATGCGCCAGCGCGCGCCCAGTTCCTTCTGGCGGCTCACGCCCGGCGCCAGCCGTTCGTTGGCGTTGGCGGTGCCGGTCGGCGCGGTCTCGCCCTCCTCCAGGCCCTGCGAGCCGGAGACGTAGAACGACAGGTCGTCGGTGTATTTGTAGATCAGCGCCGCCATCGGCGTGGTTTTGCTCACGTCGTAGTGGCTGGTGCCCTGGTCGCTCTTGTATTTCACGCTGCGCACGCCGGCGACGGCCTGCCAGTGCGGCGAGAACGTCATGCGGTCGATCGCGTAGGCGCCCGAGTCGCGCGTCTCCAGCCCGGCGGTGCTCGGCGCGGCCGGATAGGCGCCGACGGTGTAGCTGGTGACCGGCGCCGGGTTGTATAAATTCTGCGATGGGATCGAGTAGGTGGCCTGGTAGATCGGGTCCTGTCCCTTGTCGGTGCGGTTCACGCCGAAGGTGACGTCGTGCTGGACCGGGCCGGTGGTCACGGTGCCCGCCAACTCCGCGCGCAGCATGGTCGAATCGAGCACGCTGTGTTGCAGGTTGCCGGTGATGCGGCCGGCGCCGGTGGCGATCGCCGCGTTGTTCGTGAAGCGGAAGATCGCCAGCGCGCGGTCGCGCGCCGTCTCCGAGTGGCCGCCTTCGACGGTCAGCACCCACTTGTCGCTCAGCGCATAGTCCGCGCGCAGCAGGGCGTTCCTGGTCTCGGTTTCGAACTTGGCCCAGTCGGGACCGACCAGGCGCTTGGGATCGACCGTGGCCGGCAAGGTGATGACGCCGTTGACGGCGGTCGGCAAGGTGACGCCCACCTGCTCGGTGACGCGGCGTTTGTCGTATTCCAGATCGGCCGCCAGGCGCAGGCGCGAATTGACGCGCCAGTCCAGCGCCGCCGAGACGAAGCGGCGGTTGCCGTTGCCCACATCGTCCAGATAGCTGCCCAACGTGCCGCCGGCGGCGTTGACGCGCACCCCGACCTGCTGCTGTTCGCCGAAACGGCGCGCGACATCGGCGGTGGCGACGGCCGTGCCGTTCTGGTCGACCGTCATGCCGACGGTGGTGACGGGCGTGGCGCCGGCGCGCTTGGTGACGAAGTTGACCACGCCGGCCGGCGACGTGAAGCCGTAGTACAGCGCGGTGGCGCCCTTCAATACTTCGACACGCTCCTTGTCCTCCATCGGTACCTGGCCGAAATTCATGATCGGCAGCGAACCGTTGAGACGATAGTTGGTGCGGTTTTCCACGGCGATGCCGCGGATGACCAACTGGTCCCAGGTCTCGCCGCCGTTTTGCTGGCGCGTGACGCCGGCGGTATTGCGCACCGCGTCGTACAAGCCGCCGGCGGCCTGCAGTTCCAGCACCTCGCGCGTGATGACGTTGACGGTCGACGGCACTTCCATGATGTCGGCGCCGCGGAAACTGCCCGCTTCGACCGTCGTCGGCGCGAAGCCGTCGGCCCGCGCGGCCGTCACTTTGACGGTCTGCAGGATTTTTTCATCGCCCTGCTGCGCCAGCGCGGCGGACGGGAAAGCGGCGCACAGCGCGAGGTAGAGCGGAAGCAAACTGGGACCACGGCGGAACTGGGACATGAATGGACGGGAAGGCATCGAATTGAAAGGATGCCGTTATTCTACTCGATAATGAGAATGATTATCAATTCCCCGCCATCCGGTCCCTAGTTGGCGGCCGCCTCCGCCGCCAGCGTTTTCTTCAGCCGCTCGGCGCCCGCCGCCGCATAGTCGCGGCAAGCCTGGCGGTCGATAAAGGCCGCGTTGCCCGATTTGGCCTGTTTGGCCAGGCGCTCCCACAGGCCGGAGGCGTCCGGATGGGCCGAAATCAGGATGTCGCAATCCAGCGCGGCCACCGTGGCGATGGATTTTTTGATATCGGCCAGCGCGTTCGGATAGGATGTGGAACCGCTGTAGCGGAACGGCTTGGCGGCGAACGCGTTGAGGCTGTCCGCATAGACCATGGCCGCGCTCTTGCCGTTCTCGCTCGAGCGCCAGGTCCAGCTGACGCCGCCCTGCGTATGGCCCGGCGTGTAGCGCGCCGTCACCGCCAGCGGCCCGAGCTTGACCACTTCGCCATCGGCCACGGCGCGCGTGTTGGCGACCGGCTTCATCGACGACAGGTCGCCGTACTGCGGATCGCCCTTGCTCGGCTGGCCGCTGCGCAGCACCTTTTCGCCCTGCACGCTGGCCAGCACGGCCGCGCCGGACAGTTCCTGCAATTCGCTGATGCCGCCGGCGTGGTCGAAGTGGTCGTGCGAGTTCAGGATGAACTTGACGTCCTCCGGTTTGAAGCCCAGCTGGCGGATATGCCGGGCGATCATCGGCGCCGACTCGGGGCTGCCGCCGTCGATCAGGATGTGCCCCTGCGGCGACGTGATCAACACGGCGCTCAGGCCGCGCGTGCCGACGTAGTACGTGTCGCCGTACACCGCGAACGGTTCCTGCGGATCGTTCCAGTTCTCGGCCATGGCCGGCGTGCCCCAGCCGGCGGCCAGCGCCAGCGGCAAGACCAAGCGTTTCATACCTTGCATCGTCATTCCCTCCGTTGTCACAATTTATCCAGGCGCGCCGGCAATTCGCGCAACACGGCGGCGCGGGCGCGGGGACCGCCGGCGTCGTCCTGCCTGCGGTCGAGCACCAGGTGCGCGAACACCACGGTACGCCCGTCCTTGCTGGCCCAGCCGACATACCATCCATACTGCAGCTCGGTGTCATCGTTGCCGTCCACGCGCACCGGCGAGGCGGTTCCGGTTTTCCCCTGGACGGTCCAGCCGTTGGCCAAGGTCACCGGCGCCATGATGTGCGACGTCATGTCGTAGGCGCGCGGCGACAGCGGCAGTTCGCGCCGCACCATCTTGCGCAGGAAGGCCACCTGCTCGACCGGCGAGATCTTCAGGCTCGAGCCGACCCAGGACAGCGACAGGCCGTTGTCCTTGCCGGCATCGCCGGAGACGTCGCGGTTGCCGTAATCGAAGCTGTCGATGTAGCGCTGGAAGCGCTGCGCGCCCAGCGCGGCCGTCACCTGCTGCGCGAACCACAGCACCGAATTCTTGAACCACAGCGTGGGATCCGTGTCCTGCCGCCACGAGGCGTTGTAGTCGGTGTAGCCGGCCTTGAACGGCATCCTCGGCGTGTGCGCGTCGGTCAGCACGCCGCTGTCGTAGCCCATCAGGCTGACAACGATGTTGAAGGTCGATGCCGGCGTCACGCGCTCGTCGCAGCGGCCTTCGCGCGCCAGCGTGGCGCCGCTGGCCGCGTCGGCCA
>DATMSN010000726.1:0-4352 GCA_035565375.1 Duganella sp.
CGATCTGACTGGGGGCGCCGAGCACCGGCGCAGCCGCAGCTCAGCGACCCTGAATAATTCGAATAATGGAGACGGACCGGCCGCAACCGGCGAACGCGGCCCGGCCGGCGTCTGCGGCGGCGTGGCGGTGGTTCGTGACGGTGGTGTTATGCGGGGTCATGCGGTCAATCATGCCAAAGAAGTAAGGCGGTGGCAAGTACCAGCGCGAAAAATACGGTAGAGCCGCCGACGGCGCTTGGCGGATTACGCTACGCTAATCCGCTCTACTTTTCAGCTCGCCAAAAACTCCTCGATATAGCCCGCCAGCTCGACCGGCTGGTCGTGGTGCAGCATATGGCCGGCATCGTGCACCATCTTGCGGGTGACGTCGCGCAAATGGCCCAGGCGGCGGTCCAGCTCGACACGTCCGCCCGGCTGCGAACCGACCCAGTCCCACATATTGGTCTGGTCGGCCTCGACCCACAGCACCGGCGCCGTGATGGCTTTCCAGCACGCCATCACCTCGTCGACGTTATACGGCAGCGGGCCTTGTTGCTTGTGCACGGGATCGCCGAGGATTTCCCACTCGCCCTGCCCGTTCTGCGCCGACCAGTGCCGCGACAGGAAGGCCGCGCGCTCGTCGCTCAGGCGTGGATTGGTTTTTTGCAGACGCGCCGCCACCGCCTGTTGGGACGGATAGGTGCGCAGCTCCGGTTTTTCCAGCAAGCCGTCCATCCACTTGGCGTAGCGGCCGGGGGCCTGCTCCGGCTTGGCGGCGCGCAGGCCGGCGCCCTCCAGGTTGACCAGCTTGCGGATGCGCTCGGGACGCGCGCCCGCGTACAGGCCGAGGACGTTGGCGCCCATGCTGTGGCCGACGATGTCGACCGCCCGGTCCGGCGAATAATGGCGCAGGATCGCATCCAGGTCGGCCAGATAGTCGGGGAACCAGTAGGTGTCCTCGCCGCTGCGCTCGGACAGGCCGAAGCCGCGCCAGTCCGGCGCGATCACGTGCCAGTCGCCCTTCAAGGCGTCGACGACGAACTGGAACGACGCGCCCACGTCCATCCAGCCGTGCAGCATGAAAATCTTGGGCGCGCCGTCCCTGCCCCAGTGATGCACGTGGCTGCGCAAGCCGCGTATGGTCAGGAATTCGGAGCGGGAAGGTGTCGGCGTCATCATCGTGTCCTTAATACTTGCCTTGAAAATGGCGGGGTCAGCGCAATATCGGTACATTGCTGGCCGCAAAGCAAAATAATAGCACGACCGTTCGCTGGCTGTGCAAGCGTAAAATAGCGCCATCCCGCCGTTCTCATCATTCAACCGAAGGTTTCCAATGTCTATTTATCAACTGGGCGAACACGCGCCAGAGATCGATGCATCGTCATTTGTCGCCGACAGCGCGACCCTGGTGGGCAAAGTCACGTTGCACGCCAACACCTCGGTGTGGTTCGGCGCGACCTTGCGCGGCGATAACGAACGCATCACCATCGGCGAGAACAGCAACGTGCAGGAAGGCACCGTGATGCATACGGACATGGGCTACCCGCTGACCGTGGGCAAGAACGTGACCATCGGCCACCAGGCCATGCTGCACGGCTGCACCATCGGCGACGGCGCCCTGATCGGCATCCAGGCGGTGATCCTGAACGGCGCGAAGATCGGCAACGGTTGCCTGGTCGGCGCCGGCGCGCTGGTCACCGAGGGCAAGGAATTCCCGGACAACTCGCTGATCATCGGCTCGCCGGCCAAGGCCGTGCGGACCCTGACCGCCGACGACACCGCGCGCCTGCTCGCCAGCGCCGACAGCTATGTGCAACGCGGCCAGCTGTTCAAGACGCAACTCAAAAAGATCGGATAACACATGAGTATTACCCTGACGCAGGACGTCCTGCAGAAATTCATCTTCGAGAACGCCGCCGTGCGCGGCGAGTTCATCGACATTTCGGCCACGTGGCGCGAAGTGCTGTCGCGGCACGCCTACCCGGCCCCGGTCAAGAAGCTGCTGGGGCAGATGGTCGGCGCGGCGGCGCTGCTGTCGGCCAACCTGAAGTTCAACGGGTCGATCATCATGCAAATCCACGGCGACGGTCCGGTGCAGTTGCTGGTGGTCGAGTGCGACGCGGACCTGCGCCTGCGCGCCACCGCCAAGCTGGCCGAGGACGCGGTCCTCGCCGACGACGCCACCTTGCCGGCGATGCTGAACCTGCATGGCAAGGGCCGTTTCATCATCACGCTCGACCCCGCCGAGAAGGTGCCGGGCCAGCAGGCATACCAGGGCATCGTGCCGCTGGACGGCGACGATGTGGCGACGGTCATTGAAAACTATATGCTGCGCTCGGAACAGCTGGACACCAAGCTGTGGCTGGCGGCGGACGACAACGTCTCGCGCGGGCTGCTGCTGCAAAAGCTGCCGGACCACGGCGGCAAGGCCGGCGTCGAGCCGCTGACGCCGGAAGAGGCGCTGGAGACGTGGAACCGGGCGGTGATCCTGGGTTCGACGTTGAAGGAGAAGGAGTTGCTGGAGACGACAGTCGACGTGCTGATGCAGCGTTTGTTCTGGGAAGAGACGATACGGGTGTTCGATCCGTTGAGCCCGTCGTTCCATTGCACCTGCACGCGGGAAAAGGTCGGCAACATGCTCAAGATGCTGGGACGCGAGGAGGTCGACAGCGTGCTGGAGGAACAGGGGCATGTCGGCGTCAATTGCGACTTCTGCGGCCAGCATTACGACTACGACAAGGTCGATTGCGCGCAGCTGTTCGCCAGCGACGAGCCGGTCGCGGCGTTGATACCGGCGAGCGACGTCAAGCATTGATCGGCGCGCGGCGGGCGGGGTTTATTTCTGCTCGCCACCCCGCGCATACCGCTGCGCCAACACCGCGCACACCATCAATTGCAACTGGTGGAACAACATCAACGGCAACACCACCGCCCCCAGCGCCCCGCCGGCGAACAACACCTTGGCCATCGGCACGCCGCTGGCCAAACTCTTCTTCGATCCGCAAAACACGATCGCGATCCGGTCCTCGCGGCTGAATCCCAAGCGCCGGCTCAACTGCGCGCTGATCAGCATCACCAATCCCAGCAACACCACGTCGATCAGCAGCAGCCCGCCCAGCGACTCCCACGACAGCTGATGCCACAGCCCCTGCCCGACCGCCTCGCTGAACGCGGTGTACACCACCAATAGGATCGAGCCCTGATCGACCATCCGGGTCAACGGCTTGTTGCGCTCGACCCAGGCGCCGATCCAGCGCCGCGCGACCTGGCCGGCGATAAACGGCAGCAGCAACTGCAAGGCGATCTGCAGCGCCGACTCCCACGGCGAACCGCCCGTCATCTTCGCCGCCGTCAACAACCCGACCATCACCGGCGTCAAAAAAATCCCCAGCAAATTGGAGGCCGAGGCGCTGCAGATCGCCGCCGGCACGTTGCCGCGCGCGGCCGCCGTGAAGGCGATCGACGATTGCACCGTGGACGGCAGCATGCACAGGAACAGGATGCCCAGATACAGGTCGGGCGTCACCAGCGGCATCAGCACCGGCTTGAGCGCCAGCCCCAGCAAGGGGAACAGCGCGAACGTGCACAGCAGCACCAGCAAATGCAGGCGCCAGTGCGTGATGCCGGCCACCACCGCCTCGCGCGACAGCTTGGCGCCGTGCAGGAAGAACAGCAGGCACACGGCGCCGTGGGTGACGCCGTCGAACACCACCGCGCCCCGGCCGGTGCATGGGAACAGGCTGGCCGCGACCACCGTCGCGATCATCGCCAGCGTGAAGTTATCGGGTAAAAAGCGGGGACGGGTCACCATTTTTTCGCGCACTTGACTTCAAGGATGTCGACCGCGCCCACGTTGTTGGCCGACGACGCGCTGCGGACCAGATCGACGCGTTCGACGCAGACGCCGCGCAACAGGCGCTCCTGCGTGCGGGTGCACACGGTCACGCTGCCGGCGCTGCTGGTGCTGCAATAAAAGTCCTCGACCCGCATGCGCGCGATCGCCTGCTCAAGCGGCATGCCCGGTTGCACGGTGTCGGCGACGAAGTTCCCCAGTTTCGCCTGGTTGACCGTGTAGCAGCCGGCCAGTGGCAACGCCAACGCCAGCATCAGAAGTGTGCGCATCGTGTTTTTCCTTCTTGTTTCCATACGGCACAGTGTAACGCATGGCGGTCATCACCCGGTAACACGCGGTAACTATCATGCGCAGCGTTGCTATTCCCGTTGCTATTCCTATTGTCACTAACCGGTTTTCAAGGCAGAACATGAACAAGAAATTATCCGCAGTGTGCTTCGCCGCGCTGAGCCTCCCGATGCTGGCCATGGCCGCCAACGTTGCCGCCGCGGTCGCGGAAATGGCCGCGCCGGCCAACGCC
>DATMSN010000727.1:0-1505 GCA_035565375.1 Duganella sp.
GGTCGTCCGGGCGCGCCGCCGCCGCCGCCCGCACCGACAGCACCACCTCGCCCTCGGCGGTGAACTTGACGGCGTTGCTCAGCAGGTTGAGCAGCACTTGCTGCAGCCGCATCGGATCGCCCGCCAGCGCGGTCGGCAGCGTCGGCTCGATGTCGAACACCAGCTCGACGCCCTTGTCGGCGGCGCTGCCGCTGATCAACACGCTGATGCTGTCGAGGATGTGCTGCAGCGCGAACGGCGCGTGCTCGAGCGCGAGCTGGCCGGCCTCCACGCGCGAGAAGTCCAGCACGTCGTTCACCAGGTGCAGCAGCGACTGCGTGGCCAGCTGGATCTTGTCCAGGTAGCCGCGCTCGCGCGGCGCCAGCGGCGCCTCCTGCAGCAGCCGGGCCAGGCCGATGATGGCGTTCATCGGCGTGCGGATCTCGTGGCTCATGTTGGCCAGGAACTCGCTCTTGGCGCGGCTGGCGGCCTCGGCGCGGTCGCGCGCCTGGACCAGCTCGACGTTCAATTCCTGCAGGTGCAGCTCCGTCTCCTTGAGCTCGGTCACGTCCGACACCAGCACGAAAAAGCCGCGCACCTCGCCGTACGGGCCGATGTCGGGGATGTAGTTGACCCAGGTGTGGCTGCGCTGGCCCGACGGCCACGCCAGCTCGCCGGCGAAGCCCTGCGGCTCGCCGTTGAGCGCGGCCCGCACGTGCGGCGCGCTGTCGGCGTAGGCGCACTCGCCGAGCACCTCGTCCATGCGCGCGCCCATCATCTGGTCGGCGTCGATCCGGTGCCACTCGAGGAAGTAGCGGTTGGCGAAGCGGCAGCGCAGGCCGGCGTCCCAGTAGGCCACCATGCCGGGCAGGTTGTCGGTGACGGTGCGCACGAACTGCTCGCTCTGGGCCAGGCGCGCGATGGTGGCGCTGAGCGCCTCCTTGGCCTGCTTGCGCTCGGTGATGTCGATGGCGATGCCCAGCACGTGGGTGGCCACGCCGCGCTCGTCGCGCAGCGCCACCTTGCGCGTGGTCAGGTAGCGCGTCTGGCCGCCGACGGTGGTGATCGGCTCCTCGGCGATCTCGGTGATCTGGCCCGGGTTCGACGCCAGCACGCCGCGGTCGCTGGCGGCGAACAGGTCGGCCTGCCCGGCCGGGACGAAATCGTAGTCGTTCTTGCCGATCATTTCCTCGCCGCTGGTGCGCCCGAGCAACAGCGCGCCGTAGCGGTTGAACATCGCGTAGCGCAGGTCGGCGGCGCGCTTGACGAAGATCATCGCCGGCATGTTTTCCACCACCGAGCTGAACAGCTGGCGCGACTGCAGCAGCTCGGCCGCCACGCGCTTTTGGTCCGTCACGTCCAGCAGCAGGCTGGTGATGGCGCTGATCTTGCCGTCCTGGTCGAACTGCGGGTAGTAGCTCAGCACCCAGTGCGACAGCTGGCGCGGGTTGGCCGCCGTGTGGCCCGAGCGCTCGACGCCGGTCAGCGGCCGGCCCGTGTCGAGCACGGCGCGGTAGTCGGCCAGC
>DATMSN010000728.1:0-1913 GCA_035565375.1 Duganella sp.
CATGGTCTGTGCCTTCCGTTCGCAGTTTGGTCGCTACGAATGAAAGGGCTAACACAGCCATGCATGCACCGTTTTTGGGATTGAAAGTTAACAGGTTCCCAACCTGTTTACAAGCAAATTTTGAGGGGAAGGGTCAGGACCCGACCCCGGATTTGCTTTGTGCGGCGGCCACATCAGCCACCACACCTCAGCCCGTGTAGCAATGGTGGACCTGACCCCGGAGTTTGACCCCGGAGTTTAGAAGCGGTAGCCGAAGGCGGCTTCGAAGCGGTCGGCGATCTCGGCGGCGCTGAGCTTGTGGTTCTGGCCGCCCTTGCTGGCGATCTTGATCGCCCCCATCAGGCTGGCCAGACGGCCGGTCGTTTCCCACTTCCAGCCCTGTGTGATGCCGTGCAGCAGGCCGGCGCGGTAGGCGTCGCCGCAGCCGGTCGGGTCCAGCACGTCGGCGACCTTGACCGCCGGAATCTCGATCCGCTGCCCCTTGGTGTAAATCTCCGAACCATGCTCGCCGCGCGTGACGATCAGCGCTTCCAGGCGGCTGGCCATCTCCGGCAGCGTCAGGCCGGTGCGGTCCATCAGCAGTTCGATCTCGTAGTCGTTGGCGGTGACGTAGGTGGCCTTGTCGATGAAGGCGATCAGCTCGGTGCCGTTGAACATCGGCAGCTGCTGGCCCGGGTCGAAGATGAACGGGATCTGCAGCTTGGCCAGGTCGGCCGCGTGCTTTTGCATGCCCAGGTGGCCGTCCGGCGAGATGATGGCGATCGCTGCCGCGCCCGCCTTGGCGACGTCGTTCTCGTGCGCGTACGACATCGCGCCCGGGTGGAAGGCGTTGATCTGGTTGTTGTCCTCGTCGGCCGTGACGAAGCATTGGGCGTTGTACGCTTCCTGCTTGATCAGGATGTTGTCGGTCGGGATGTCGAGCTTGTGGAGGCGCTCGATGTAGGCGGCATTGTCCTGGCCCATGACGCCGACGATGCGCGGCTCGCCGCCCAGCATCTTGAGGTTGTAGGCGATGTTGCCGGCGCAGCCGCCGTATTCGGTGCGCATGGTCGGCGCCAGGAACGACACGTTCACTTTGTGCAGCTGGTCGGCCAGCAGGATGCTGTCGAAGCGGCCCGGGAATTGCAGGATGGTGTCGATCGCGAGCGAGCCGCAGATGATGGAGGTTTGAGTCATGATAGTTCTTTATGGATAGAAGACTGCGATGTGATAGCCGGATGCTTTCGGCTGTTTCAATTCAAAGTACAGTTTGACAGATTGCTCGCTGCGCGGGGCGAAACCCTTTTCCAGCGCGGCGCCGGCGCCCAGGTAGTCGCGCGGCGTGAACACCCGGCGCAAGATGGCCTTGTCGTTGGCGTCGTCGAGCACCAGTTCGATGTGCGGCCAGGCCTGCGCGCTGGCGCTTTGGTTGCGCAGCAGCGTGGTGAACGAGAACGTGGTCTCGCTCAGGGTTTGCAGTTCGCCCTGTTCGATGACGAGCTCGTCGATCTGGGTCGGCAGTTCGATCTTGCAACCCACGGTGGCGCAGATGTCCTGCAGCGTCGGCTTGAGCGACGGATAGCTGGCGGCCAGCTGGTTGCGGAACGTGGTCAAGCCCTGCACCGCCAGCGCGCCCACCAGCAGCAGCGAGCCGACGCCCATGGCGATGTTGATGGTTTTGCCGTAGCGTTCGCGGCGGCGGTCGCGCTTGAGGAAGCCGGGCTCGTTCGGGTCGTCCGCTTCCTGTTCTTCCACCTGCGGTTCGGCCGGCTGCACGCTGTGGATTTCCGCCGGAGGTTCGTAACGGTCCTGCGGCGGCGCCGAGGCCGCGCGCAACAGCGTGTGGAGTTGCGGCGCGGTGTCGCGCTCCCTGGCGGCGGCGAGCTGGACCAGCGCTTCCTCGTCGGCCTCGTCGAGGTCGTAGCGGGAGTCGG
>DATMSN010000729.1:0-1765 GCA_035565375.1 Duganella sp.
GGCCGACGCGATGGTCGGCGTCGGCATCGGCGGCGCCAAGGCGGCCGAGAACGAATTGAACAAACCGGCGCCGACCGGCTTCTTCGGCTCGGTGATGATCAGCGCCAAACAGCACGGCTACGAGACCTCGGTCAACCTGTACAACTGGATCACCGGAAAAGGAACCCCGCCGGCCGAAGTGCTGACCAAGGGGATGCTGATGACGCGCGCCAACCAGGCCGACGTCCGCAAGCAAATGGGCATGTAAGCCATGGCGGCTTACCTCCAATTCGACGAGGTCTGCAAATTCTTCCCCGGCGTCAAAGCCCTGAACGGCGTGAGCTTCGAAGCACACGCCGGCCAGGTGCACGGCCTGCTGGGCGAGAATGGCGCGGGCAAGTCGACGCTGCTGAAAATCCTCGGCGGCCAATACAAACCGGATGGCGGGCGCCTGCTGGTCGACGGCAAGGAATGCCACTTCACCAGCGCCAAGGACGCCATCGGCGCCGGCATCGCCGTGATCCACCAGGAGCTGCAGTACGTTCCCGAGCTGACGGTGGCCGAGAACGTGCTGCTGGGCCGCATGCCGACCCGCTTCGGCTTTCTCGACAAGCCGAAGGCGTACCGCATGGTGTCCGAGAAGCTGGCCGCCATCGGTGTCGACCTGGCGCCGGACGCCAAGCTGGCCGACCTGTCGATCGCGCAGCGCCAGATGGTCGAGATCTGCAAGGCCATCATGCAGGACGCCCAGGTCATCGCCTTCGACGAACCGACCAGCAGCCTGTCGCACCGCGAGACCGAAATCCTGTTCCGCCTGGTGCGCGAGCTGCGCGCCGACGGCCGCACGCTGATCTACATCTCGCACCGGCTGGAGGAACTGTACGCGCTGTGCGACGCCTGCACCATCTTCCGCGACGGCCGCAAGATCGTCACGCACCATGTCATGGCCGACGTGCCGCGCGATCGGTTGATCAGCGACATGGTGGGCCGTGAACTGAGCGACATCTACGACTACCGCACCCGTCCCCTCGGCGAGGAGCGCCTGAAGATACAAGGCCTCGATGGCCACCACGTGAAAGGCCCGCAAAGCTTTTCCGTGCGCGGCGGCGAAGTGCTGGGCTTTTTCGGCCTGGTCGGCGCCGGCCGCAGCGAGTTGATGCGATTGCTGTACAACGCCGATCCGCGCAGCGCCGGCCAGGTGCTGCTCGACGGCGCCCCGGTGCCGACGGGCGCGCCGACCGACGCCATCGCCGCCGGCATCGTCCTGTGTCCGGAGGACCGCAAGGAGCAAGGCATCCTGGCCACCGCCTCGGTGGCGGAGAACATCAACATCAGCGTGCGCCGCATCGACCTGCGCGCCGGCCTGTTCCTGCGTCATAAGAAGGAAGCGGCGCTGGCCGACGAGTTCATCGCCCGCCTGCGCATCAAGACGCCCAGCCGTCAGCAGGAGATTCGCCTGCTCTCCGGCGGCAACCAGCAGAAGGTGATCCTGGCGCGCTGGCTGGCCGAACCCGGCCTGAAGGTGCTGATCCTCGACGAACCGACGCGCGGCATCGACGTCGGCGCCAAGAACGACATCTATCGGATCATTCACGAGGTGGCCGAACGCGGTTGCTGCGTGATCGTCGTCTCGAGCGAACTGCCGGAAGTGCTGGGCATCTCGGACCGCGTGATCGTCATGCGCGAAGGCGCCATCTGCGGCGAACTGGCGCGCGCGGACGCCAGCGAGACCGAGGTGCTGCGCCTGGCGCTGCCCGATTCGACCGTCCCCGCCCCCGCCGCCGCC
>DATMSN010000730.1:0-1639 GCA_035565375.1 Duganella sp.
GCCCAGCGGCGCCACGCCGATCTCGCGCAACTGCTCGGCCACCAGGAAGCGGTGCTCGTTACCGCAGACGATCAGCGGCGCGGCGAAGCCGACGCCGCCGGCCAACCGCAGCACGGTCTCCTGCAGCATGGTCTTGTCCGACACCAGCGGCAACAGCTGTTTCGGCAGCACGGCGCGCGACAGCGGCCACAGCCGGGTACCGGCGCCGCCGGACAGGATTACCGGGTAAATTTTCATGCAACTTCCTTGTTATTTATCGGCCTCGGCCGGGTTGCGCCGCTTGTTGCGGCGGTCGCGGGCGTTGGTCCACTCGCCGTCGCCGTACTCGGACACATGGCGCATCTCGCCCGCGCGGTCGACACTATAATCCTTGAAGACGATCATTTCCTCAAGTTTTACGTTATGTAACACCCGGGTGTACTCGAACAGCACGCTGCGCACGACGCGGGCGCCGGCGCAGATATGGCTGCCGTGGCCGATCCAGGTGGGGCCGATGATGGTGCTGCCGGCCTCGATCTTGCAACCGGAGCCGATGTAGACCGGGCCCTCGATGGTGGTGCCCTCCCAGTCGATGCTGGTGTTGAGGCCGGCCCAGATGCCGTCGGCCAGCTGGATGCCGGGCACGTCCATGTGGGCCACCTCGCCCATCATCACGCTCTGCGACACTTCCCAGTAATCCTTGACGCTGCCGATGTCGATCCAGCTGAAGGTGCGGTTCTGCGAGAAGAACGGCACGCCCTTCTCGACCAGCAGCGGGAACAGCTGGGAACCGATGTCGAACACTTCGCCGGCCGGGATCAGGTCGAGGATCTCCGGTTCGAAGATATAGATGCCGGTGCTGACGAAGTTCGACAGCGCGTCCTCCTGCTTCGGCTTTTCCTGGAACTGCTGGATGGCGCCGTTCTTGTCGCTGACCACCACGCCGTAGCTCTCGACCTTGTCCCACGGCACCTCGCGGCAGATCACGGTGGCCTTGGCGCCCTTGCGGCGGTGCTCGAACAGCGCCGACTTCAGGTCCAGGTTGATGACGGCGTCGCCGCACAGCACGATGGTGGTGTCGTCGAAGAAGCCGCCGAACTCCTGGATCTTCTTCATGCCGCCGGCCGAGCCCAGCGCCTCGGGCACGACCTCGCCCTTGTCGTTGGTGTAGCCTTCGAACGAATAGCCGATCTGCACGCCGTACTGGTCGCCTTCGCCGAAGTATTCCTCGATTTTCTCGTGCAGGTAGCTGACGTTGACCATGATTTCATTGACACCGTATTTGGCCAGGTGTTCGATCAGGTAGGCCATCACCGGCTTGCCCAGCACCGGTATCATCGGTTTCGGGAGGTCGAACGTCAGCGGGCGCACCCGGGTCCCCTTGCCTGCAGCCAAGATCATCGCCTTCATATATGGTCCTCTATAAAATGGGTAAAAAAAAATGTCCGCCGGCGGGGCCGGCACCTGCCGCAACGGGGGCCCGCGCGGCCTGCGCGCGGGTCTGAACGGTAGGATCATGACATAGCAACAACATTTTTACCAGTCAAAAATGCTGCGTGTGCACATAAACCGCCGCGCCGCCCCCGTCTCTTGCGTTTCGCTACCGAAATATAGCAGACCGGCGGGCGCCGCCCCGCTCCGCACGCGCGATGCCGCACAG
>DATMSN010000731.1:0-2935 GCA_035565375.1 Duganella sp.
GGCCAGCGCTTCGTGGTTCACCAGCGCTTGCACCGCGGGCGCCGTCTCCGCCATCGAGCCGGTCGGCCACGGCACGCTGGGCGAGGGCGACCAGATCTTGATCGGTACAAAATTGTACAGCGAGGCTTGCGCCACATCGCCGTCCGGCGCCACCGCGCAGCCGGTGCCGGGACGATAGACCGCGACGCCGCCGCCGATCACGCCGAACAGGTCGGCGCGCACCACCTTGCGCTGCCGGTCGATATTTATCTTGAGGTGTTTGAGTATGGGATGGCCGGGCGCCTGGACATCGTCGGCCAGCACGCGGGCGGCGTCGCGGCCGGCGACGAAGACGTTGGAGCAGACGGTTTTGGCGGCGTAGGCGGCGCCGATGCGCAGCAGCTCCGGTGGATTGGCGATCAGCGCCCACGCGGCGCCGGCCAGCAGGATCAGGATGAGGCCAACGGCCACCAGCAATCGAAACAATAGCCGTGGGAATGCGCGAGCCGCCATCTACACCCTTGCCATGCCGGCGCTGAAAGCTGTGTAGTGATCTGAAACAGGGTTGGGCATGTCATCTTCCGCTAAAGGCTTCGCTTCGATTATGCCTACAACAACCGCTGAATACAACGGCCACACACCTGGCGCGGCCGACGCTTCCGCGCGACCACGGATACACGTAGGGCGGATAGCGCAGCGTAATCCGCCCTACGTGACTCCACGACGTCGCTCCTGCCCGGTGTCAGAAGCTGGTCGACAGGCCCATATACAGCGTGCGGCGCGCACCGTACTGCGGCGCGCCGACGCCGACGCCGGAACCGTCGCGCAGCAGATAGGTTTTATCGAACACGTTGAGCACCGCCAGCCGTCCCTCGACGCTGCCGACCGGCGTGTTCTTCCAGTTATGCGTCAGCGACAGGTTGGTCGTCACGTAGTGCGGCAACGCGCCGGAATTGGGCGCGCCGCCGTCGGGCGTCATCCGCAGGCCGCTGCCATACAGGAAATCGCCGCTGACCTGCGACTCGCCCCAGTGGTAGTGCGCGCCGCCGGACACCGTGTACGTCTGGTCGTGGTCGACGTAGATATAGTGGTTGGCGATGTACGCCAGCTCGTCGGGCGCGAACAGCGATTGGCCGGAGGTGATGTTCTGGCCCTTGGCCCGCTGCGTGGTCACGTTCACGAAGCCGCCCCAGTTTTTCTGGTTGTAGACGGCCGACAGCTCCAGCCCCTTGGCGTAGCCGCGGTCGTAGTTAAACGGCGACAGGATCAGCGCCTGCCCGAACTGGCCCTCGTCGAGCATGTTGCGGATCTTCTTGTAATAGGCGTCCGCCGTCACCGTCAACTGCTCGTTGAACTTGTGGCTCAGGCCCACGTCGTAGTAGTTGGTGCGCTCGGCCTTGACGTTGTCGGACACCGGCACCTCCGGCGCGTTCGACGTGCCGGCGTACTTGTCGATGCTGGCCTGCGCCGCCAGTTCTTGCGGCGGCGGGGTGAAGTAGCGCGAATAGCCGGCGTGCAGCGACGTGTCCTTGGCCAGCTGATACGCCAGGTTCACGCGCGGACTCCACTGGTGCTCGTTGATGAAGGCCGATACCTTGTCGTACCGCAGGCCGTAGTTCAGGGTCAGCGGCGCGCCGATATGCCATTCGTCCTGCACGTAGATGCTCGACAGCTTGCCGGTCTGGCTGCTGTTGTCGATGATGGTGCGCGGATCGGTGCTGGCCTGCGTGCCGTCGGCGTTCATGTCGAACACGGCGACGCTGTTGTCGCTGTGGGTGTTCTGGCGCGAGTAGGCCAGGCCGCCGCGCACGGTGTGGGCGTCGTTCAGTTTATAGCTGGAGTCGAACTGCACGCCGCTGGAGGAGTTCGAGCGCAAGGTGTTCGAGCCCACGCCGTTGTAGACCAGGTCCCCCACCGGGTCGGGCGTGTAATGCAGCTCGGAGTATTGGTGGAAGGCCGAGACCTGGTAATTCAGGTCGCCCAGGCTCTTTTGCAGCGACAGCACCAGGAAGCGGTTGACCTCGCGCTGGTGCTCGTCGAGCTGCGACGACGCCAGCGCGCTGGTGCCGGCGGCGGCGTCGCTCTGGCCCGTCAGCGAAAACGCCGGCGCCTGGTCCGGGTTGTTCGGGATCTGGAAGCGGCCGTTGTAGGTGCCGAACATCAGGCCCAAACGGGTCTGGTCGTCGACGAACCACGACAGGGAACCGAACGACTTGGCCTGCCTGGTGCGGTTGTGGATGGCGTCGCGGCTCGGCAGCGGGTTCTCGATGCCCATGTCGTTCGACAGATAGCTACCCGACAGGTAGTAGTTGAACGCGCCCTGGGTGCCGAAGAATTCCGCGCTCGGTTCGACGTAATCGTGGCTGCCCACCAGCACGCCGACGCGGCCGCCCGATTTGGGCAAGCCTTCCTTGGTCTGGATGTCGACGATGCCGGCGGTGCGCAGGCCGAATTGCGCCGGCAGCGCGCCGGTGATGAAATCGGTCTGCTGCACGAAGCGGGTGTCGATCGACTGCCCGAAGCCGCTGATACTCTCCGGCAGCTGCACGCCGTTGATGCGGTATTGCACGTTGGCGTGGTCGTCGCGCACGTGGATCGAGCCCGAGGCCTTGGAATCCTGGGCCACGCCCGGGAGGCGCAGCAGCACTTCGTTGAACGGCGTGTTGTCGCCCTGGCCCAATTGGTCGATCATGTGGCGGTCGATCGAATAGACGGTGGTGCCGACGTTGGGCGAGAGGTCGATGCGCGAGCTTTTCAGATGCGCGACCACGTCCACCTGCGGTATCGGCGCGGAGGTGTTGTCGGCGTCGTCGGCATGGGCGTGGGAGGCGTAGAAAGCGGCGGCCAGCAGCAATGGCAGGGTACGGAGTTGTGGAGTGCGTTGCATGTTCAATCCTTGAATGTTCAGGCGCGGGCGGCCGCCGGCCCGCCGGATCGTGTCGGGCAGGCGCGCGGG
>DATMSN010000732.1:0-9005 GCA_035565375.1 Duganella sp.
CCCCCGATCCGGCGCGGCTGCGCGCGCGTCTCGGCGCCACGCTGCCCGATTACATGCTGCCGTCCGCCTTCGTGGCGCTGGACGCGTTGCCGCTGACGCCCAATGGAAAGCTGGACCGCAAGGCGCTGCCCGCGCCGGAAGGCCAGGGACTGGCGCATCAAACCTACGAGGCGCCGCAGGGCGAAGTCGAGCAGATGATCGCCGGCTTGTGGGCGGAACTGCTCGGTGTCGAGCGGGTGGGCCGCCACGACAATTTCTTCGACCTGGGCGGCTATTCGCTGATGGTGTTCCAGGTCATCGAAGGCTTGAAACAGAAGGGCTACAACGCGGCGCTGCAGGATGTGCTGCTGGCGCAGGAGCTGAGCGCGCTGGCGCAACTACTCACCGCCAACAACGGCGGCGTGCGCGCCTCCGACCAGTGGGTCACCATCCGCAGGGAAGGCAAACGGCCACCGCTGATCTTCATCCATGAGCCCAGCGGCGAAGTGTTGTCCTACGAGCGCCTGGCACGGCACATCGATGACGAGGTCGGCCTGTACGGCATACGCGCGGAGCGCGCGGCCGTCGCCGCCGCGGGCACCTACGAACAGCTGGCCGAAGGCTATGTGCGCATCATCCGCGAGGCGCTGCCGGCCGGACCTTACCGGTTGGCCGGCTGGTCGGCCGGCGGCGTGTTGGCGTATGAGGTCGCAAGGCAACTGGTGGCGCAGGGCCAGCGCGTGGAGTTCGTCGGACTCATCGACAGCTGGCATCGCGGCACGGCGACCGGCGTCGCCGGCGAGATCGACCTCGGCGACAAGAAGATGCTGCTGGTCTCCTACATCGAATACCAGGGCTACAAACTGGCCGAGGCGGAGGTCGCCAACATCATGGAGGCGGCCGACCTGCCATCGGCGCTCGACTGCGCCAAGCGGAACCGCTGGTTGCAAAAGGACATCGCGGCGGCGGAGTTCGATGCGCGCATCGAGCTCGCCTTCAATTTGCGGCGGGCCGCGCACGCCTATGCGGCGCGGGCGATCGATGTTCCCGTGCATCTCTTCACGGCCCATCCGGAGGCCCCGTCCGATCCCGCGAACGGCTGGGGCGCGGTGCTTGGCGGGCGCTTGCGGGTGCATCCCATCGGCGGCGACCACTGGAGTCTGATGATGGATCCGGCGCGCGCCGCACGGCTGGGCAACGCCATGTCGGCTGTCCTGTCCGGCATCGACGCACCGGCGAAACGCGCCGGCGCGGCAACGCATCCCCATGCGGTCGTCATCGGCGCCGGCGACGGCGACGGGCGCAAGGTCTTCTGCATCCCGGGCGCCGGCGCCAACGCCACCTCCTTCCTGGACCTGTGCGGGGCCTTCGACAACGGCGCCACCTTTATCGGTCTGGAAGCGGAGGGCCCGCTGGGCCGGGCGGGGCCGCAACCGACCGTGCAGGAAGTGGCGCGGCTGTACGTGGAAGCGATCAGGGCCATGGAACCCGACGGCCCGTACCACCTTGCGGGCCATTCCTTCGGCGGCTGGATCGCGCTGGAAGCGGCCAGGCAGCTGATCCAGGCTGGCGCCGTGGTGGCGCCGGTGGTGGTGATCGACACCGAGACGCCGCGCGAAAAAGGACATGCCGAACACGGCGGGACCATGCGCGAGTACATCAAGCTCGTCGAACTGACCGGCGGCACCAGCCTGCACATCGCCGCCGAAGATTTGGCCAGGCGCGACGAGCCGGCGCAAATCCAGCTCGTGTTCGAAAGGATGAAGGAAACCGGCTTGCTTCCGGCGAAAGCGCGCGTCGCCGACATCGGGGCGGTCATCGCGATGTTCTGCCGGCAGAGCACGATCGGCTACCGGCACGAACAGTCCTTCGGCGGCGACATGTTGCTGTTCGTGGCGGCGCCGCCGGCGGACCAGGCCGGCGACGCGGTCGATGTCGATGCCTGGCGGCGGCTGGAACCCGGACTCACGGCGGTGGGCGTCGAAGGCAGCGATCACCTGTCGATATTGAAGCGGCCCCACGCCGATGCCGTGGTCGCGGAAATCCGCAAGCATTGGTACCTCGGCTGATGGATATCCTCAACATGCACACCATGGAAAACATCCACGACAGCGCACCCTTCGAGGCGGCGATAACGGCCGGCTTTCCCTATCTGATAGAAGCCGGGCGGGACGTTTCGGACTGCGATCGATGGTTCGCCGCCGCCGCGCCGGATCTGGTCGGGCTGCTGCGCCGCACCGGCGTGCTGCTGCTGCGGGGCTTTCCGCTGCACGGCGCGGAGGACTTCAGGAGGGCGGTCGCGGCGATGACCCCGCGGCTGCGCGGCTATGCCGGCGGCACCTCGCCCAGGAGCCGGGTCGCCGAGGGCGTCTACACGTCGACCGAGTATCCGAAGCATTTGGAGATTCCGCTGCACAACGAGATGTCCTACAGCAGCCAGTGGCCGGAGTTGTTGTATTTCTTCTGTGTCAGCGCCCCGGCCGCCGATGGCGAAACCCCCATCGCCGACTCCAGGAACATCCTGGCCAGGATGCCGCCGGACATCGTCGAGGAATTCGACCGTCGCCAGCTGATGTACGTCCGCAATCTGGCCTCGGCCGAGTCCCGGTACAACTCGTGGACCAAGGCGTTCGAAACCACCGACAAGGCCGGGGTCGAGGCGTATTGCCGGGACATGGATATCGGCTACGCCTGGCAAGCCGACGGCGGCCTGCGCATCCAGGAAGTCCGGCCCGCTTTGCGGACCCATCCGGTCACCGGGGAGCGCGTCTGGTTCAACCAGGTCCATCTGTGGCATGCGTCCAACACGGCGCTGGGGAGCAACGTCACCGCCCGCATCGAGAGCGGACTGCCGATGGCGGCGTACTACGGCGACGGCGGCCGGATCGGCAACGACACGTTGGCGGCGGTACGGCAGGTGTTGAACGCGGAAAAGAAGTTGTTCCGCTGGCAGCAAGGCGACCTGCTGATGGTGGACAACGTGCTGTCCGCGCATGGCCGCATGCCCTTCGACGGGCCGCGCCAGATATTGGTGGCGATGTCATGACGCGGCAAGCGCCGGTGCGCCACCGGCGACCAGGTTTTTTTTAATCAACTTTACACGACGGGTATCCATGAATATTTCAGCTACCAAGGGCGAGTCTCTCCGCGAGTGGATCGAACAACACCGGGGCGATATCGATGAAGCGCTGTGGAGCGACGGCTACGTGCTGTTCCGCGGATTCGACGTGGGCGGACTCGAAGGATTCGAGCACTGCGCGGCGTCGGCTTGCAACGCGCTATACAAACATTACGGCGATCTGCCGCTGGCCAGTGCCAGCGAGAACGTGTACTTCGCCACGCCGTATCCCAAGCACCTCGAAATCCAGTTCCACAACGAGGCTTCGCACACCCACACCTGGCCGTCGCGGCAATTGTTCTATTGCCTGGAACCGGCGTCCGAGGGCGGCGAGTGGACCTTGTCCGACGGGCGCGAGGTGTTGCGGATGCTGCCGGCGGCGATGCTCGAGCGCTTCCGCGAGCGGGGGCTGGTCTACCGGCGCCGCTTCATACGCGGACTGGATGCATCTTGGCAGCAATTCTTCCAGGTGCGTAACCTGGACGAGCTGCGCGACAAGATCGTTCCCACCGGCCATGAGATCGACGCGCCGTCGGAGAACGATGTCACGGTGTCGTTCCGCACCCACGCCGTGCTGCCGCTGCCGGAACGGGGGACCGAGGCGTGGTTCAACCAGATTCTGCTGCACCATCCCGACGCGCTGCCGCCGGAGGTCGATGCGCTGCTGCGCAAGCACTTCTCGCGCGACAAATTTCCACGCACGGTGTTCTTCGGCGATGGCAGCGTGATCCCGGCGGAATGGGTCAAGACCATCGACGCGGCGTTGAACGAAAGCTCGATACGCATCCGGACGCAGGCCAATGACGTGCTGCTGGTCAACAACCTGCTGATGGCGCACGGCCGCCGGCCGTACTCGGGCAATCGCCAGATCCGCGTGGCGCTGGGCGACATGCAGATTGCCGCGCCCGGGCGATCGGCGGCCGGCGACGGCTCACTTCAACCAACTTTGCGGAGAGCGGGATGATTCAACGGCAGCATGTTGTGAACGATTTTTTCGGCGAAGCCGAGGCGATGCGCGCGGCCTACGATCTGAAGGTCAAAGATACGTACAGGCAAACCGTCAGTTGGCAATACTTTTGCGCGCCGCAGATGTACACCTATCTGCGCACCGTGCCGCAGCAGGTGATCCCGGAGCCGCTGTTCGGCCGCTTCATGCAACACCTGAGGCAGTGGTGCATCGATAACGTCGGGCTGATCCCCATGGGCGTGCCCAATCTGCACCTGATGGTCAACGGCTGCACGCTGGGGTTGCACAGCGATTTCCAGAACGGCACCTGGGGCTTCGTCTACTCGCTGACGCGCTGGCAGGGCAGGAAGTTCTCGGGCGGGGAAACGCTGCTGATGCGCGACGGCGTGCCCAGCTACAAAAAGCATCACGTCCAGGGCGAGTCGCTGTACGAGCTGGTGCCGGCGCGGTTCAACCAACTGCTGCTGTTCGACGACCGCATCGTCCACGGCACCCAGACCATCGAGGGCGGCATGGACCCGCTCGAAGGGCGCATCGCGCTGGTCGGCCATTTGCGCCCGACCTCGCCCATCGTCGACGGCGCCCTGGACGCGGCCGCCGCCAGAAAGGTGATACTCGAGTTCCATCGGCAACTGGCCGGGCGGATCGCCGGCTACAAGGAGGTGCAGGGCACCATCACCTTCCGGTTCGCCGTGGCCCCGTCCGGGGAGGTCGAGTCGGTGACGACCCTGACCAATAACCTGGTGACGGCGCTGTCGGGCTACGGCCCATCGGCGGAAGTGGACGAGGTCAGGGCCATCATCCAGCGCGCCGCGGCCGAGCTCAGATTCCCCGACGCCGGCGGAAAGTCCACCGTCACCGCGCCCGTGCTGGTGCCGCTGCCGGACCTGAAGGCCATCGAAATCGGCGTGCCGCATGCCGGACGGCCCGCCAAGCTGCAAGAGTTTTTGAAAGCGCAGCTGAAGGAAATCGAAGCCCAGGGTTTTCAGATCGAGCACACGGGGGAGGAATTCGCCGTGCGCGCGCCGCTGGCCGGGAGCATCAGGATCGAGCCGAACCGCATCGTGGCGAGCTTCGATCCACCGATGTGGGTGCCGTCCCAGCGCGATCACTTCGAGGCCAGCCTGAAAGAAAGCCTCGGTATGCTGGCGCGGGCGGGCGGATGAGCGCGATCGATAAAGGCTGAGCGGACATGTCCCCGATCGATATTTTTCTGGTGGGCGGCGCCCTGCTGTTTGCGCTGGCGTCGATTGCGTCAAGGAAATCGCGGCCGGCGCTGTCGACCGGCGTGCTGTCGCTGCTCGCGGCGGGATGCTTCATGCAGGCGCTGGTGGAAGGCTATTATTGGCAATACCTGCCGGTCTACCTGATCATCCTGCTCGGCGCGTTGCGCCTGGTATGGAACGGGGCGGGCGCGGCCCGGCCGGCCCTGGCCATGCGCGCTGGCCAGGCCGGCGCCGTCGCCGTGGCGGGGGCGAGCTGGGTGTTCCTGCCGGTTCCGGCGCTGCCCGAGCCGCGCGGACCTTATGAGGTGGGCACCGAGGTGTTCCGCTGGATCGACGCGGAGCGCCCGGAACCGGCCACGGAGGCGCTCCAGGACCGGCGCAACATCATCGTGCAAGCCTGGTATCCGGCCGCGCGCGGCGCCACGGGGGCGCATTCGGCCTACATCGACGGCCTCGGCCGCCTACCGGAATTCGTTTCGGTGGTGCCCGGCCTGGTCATGGCGCGCTACGACCGCATCGATACACACGGCGTCGCGCGGGCCCGCGTCTCGACCGAGCGGCCCAAGTGGCCGGTGGTGCTGTTTTCCCCCGGCTATGGCGCCTCGCGCGCGTTCTACACCGGCCTGGTGAGCGATCTGGCCAGCCGCGGCTTTGTCGTCCTTGCGGTCGACCATCCGTTTGAAGCGGCGGTCACCAAGCTGGCCGACGGGCGCATTGTCACGCCGGTCGAGCGATTCCTGCGCAACGATCCCGGCCGGCTGGCGTATATGAGCGAGCATCTCGACCTGCGCGCCGAGGACCTGCGTTCCGTCCTCGACCGGCTCGACCGTCCGGAAGGCTGGGGGCGGCTTGCGGGCCGCCTGGACCTCGATCGCATCGCGGCGGTCGGACATTCGTTCGGCGGCGCGGCGGCGGTCGCCATCATGGCCAGCGATGGCAGGGTCAAGGCCGCCGCGAATATCGACGGCACGCTGTATGGATCGCTCGCGGAGCGGCGCCTCGGCGGGCCCTTCCTGTTGATCGAGAGCGATCACGGCGAGACCGGGCATTCCGAGATGTACCTGCGTGGCAACCAGCGTTTGATTTCGAATCTGCAAAGCGCGGGTTTCCGCTACCAGATCGCGCGCTCGAACCACTACAGCTTCACCGACGCGCCTTTGCTGTTCTCTCCGCCCATGCGCTGGCTGGTGGCGCAGGTCATGGGCGGCGCGCGCGGGCCGGTGGACACGCTGCAAGCCACCAACGACATCCTGGCGGCTTTTCTCCAGGGACCATTGAAAGGCGCGCCCGCGAATGTGGCGGCGGCGGTCAACCGCCACCGCGATATCCAGGGCGGGCCGGTCAAAGGTAAACCCATCACTTTAACGACGAGGCAAGGATGAAGCTATACGCGATTGACGATGTGCGGGGAGCGGGCGGCAGGGCGGACGGGAGGACGATGTGACGATACATTCCTTCCCGATATTCAATTATGAGGACCTGGCCGCCGGCGTCGTCGCACCCGATGACGTGTTCGATACGTTGCGCGACCATGGCTATTTCTATCTCGCCAAGCTCGAGCGCGTGATTCCGCCGCCGCTGTTCAAGACCTTGCACGAGAAAGCGCGCCAGTTCTTCGGCTCGCCGCTGGAGCAGAAGATGGCGTACTACATCGGCGCCTCGCCGAACCACCGCGGCTATGTCCCGGTCACCGAAAAAGGCGCGTACAGCGACGAGCGGATACGCGCCTACGAAGCCTTCGATATCGGCTACGACAGCGCCGAGCCGGCAGGGCGGGCGCGGCGCGGCTTCGATCTGATCGGCCCCAACCGCTACCCCGCGCATGTCGGCGGCATGGAGGCGGCGTTGACCGCGTATTACGACGCCAACCTGCGCCTGGGCACCGAGATCCTGCGCCTGATCGCGCGCGCGTCCCGGCTTGAGGCCAGCCATTTCGACCGGCACATGACCCGTCCGGCCTGTCAGTTGCGGTTGATCCACTACCTGGAGAACGACGTGCTGGTGGGGCAGGACGATGCCAGCATGGGCGCCCATACCGACTACGAGGTGTTCACCATCATGCATCAATCCTCGCCGGGCTTGCTGGCCTTCGACCGCGCGACGCGGACATGGAAAAACATGCCCGTGTTCAAAAATACGCTGCTGGTTCTGGCGGGCGACATGCTGGAGTTCATGTCGGGCGGGCACATCAAGTCGTTGCTGCATCGGGTCGTCTCCACGGGCGAGGAGCGGTACAGCTTTCCCTTCTTCATGAACCTGGATTTCGAGACCGAACTGACCGTGCTTCCGGCATGGGGGCGCAGCGACAAGAGCGTGGTGGTCGGGCACCACCTGCTGGGGCAGTTGTACCGCGACTTCCCCTACATTAAGGAGCGCGTCGATACCGGCCAGTGGGTGCTCGACTTCCCGATCCCCAGCCACAACCAATACGAGCAATTGTAGCGGCGTGCCTTTTTCGATATCGATCAACCGTCCTGCGCCGCGCACCGGCGCCGGACCTATCCAGGAGCAAGCAATGCAGGGACTGAAAGACAAGAACGTGGTCGTCACCGGTGGCGCCAGCGGCATCGGCAAGGCCACCGCCAAGCGTTTCGTCGACGAGGGGGCGCGGGTGGTGATCCTCGATAACAACGAGGCCGCGATCGACCGCACCCTGGGGGACATTCCCGGGCTGGTCGCCGCCATTGCGGTCGATGTCTCGGACTACGACGCGGTGGCGCGCGCGTTCACCGGGATCGATCGCCACTTCGCCGCGATCGACGTGTTGATCAACAACGCCGGCATCAGCATCCGCCACGCGGGCTTCCGCAGCATCGAGCCGGAGCAGTGGCGGCGGGTGATCGATACCAACCTGGGCGGCATCTTCTACGTGGCCAGGGAAACGGTTCAGCGCATGAAGCAGGGTGTGATACTGAACATGTCGTCGGTGAACGGCTTGGCCGCCTTCCCGCACTACGCCGATTACAACGCCTCCAAGGCGGCGGTGCTGGCGTTGAGCAGGACGATGGCGGTGGAACTGGCGCCCGGGATCCGGGTCAACGCGCTGTGCCCGGGAGCGGTCATGACGCCGATGCAGCAGGCCGAATACACGCCGGAGATGTTCGAGGCGGTCAACGCCAACATTCCGCTCGGCCGCCACGCCGATCCGTCGGAGATCGCCGCCTTCTTCGCGTTCCTGGCGTCGGACGAGGCGAAGTTCATCACCGGACACCACTACGTCATCGACGGTGGCGAAATCGCCAGGGCCTCGGCGTAATCCGGTGCCACGCGACGAAGGGCGGCGCTAGCGCGATTTGACGAACGGGACGCCGAGCGATTTCGGCGCCACCGACTTGGCCATCAGGCCGGCCAGCACGATCACCGTCAGCACGTACGGCACCATCTGGATCAGCGCGCCCGGCAGGCGGCCCACCACCGGCAGTTCCACGCCTTCGATCTGGATCTGCACCGCGCCGAAGAAGCCGAACATCAAACAGCCCAGGAAGGTGTACACCGGACGCCAGTTACCGAACACCATGGCCGTCAGCGCCAGGTAGCCGGCGCCCGCCGACATGTCGCGCAGGAAGAAGCCGCTCTGCACGATCGACAGGTAGGCGCCCGAGAACGAGCACAGGAAACCGGCGATCAGCATCGCCATGTAGCGCTGGCGCACCACGCTGACGCCGGCCGCGTCGGCCGCGTGCGGGTTCTCGCCGCAGGCGCGCAGGCGCAGGCC
>DATMSN010000733.1:0-4696 GCA_035565375.1 Duganella sp.
GCGGAAGCTGTCACCCTTTTCATAAGCCGCGTTCAAGCGATAGGCGACGGTCTCGCTCAAGGGGCCGGTCAGGTCGGCGGCGGTGCGATAGGTCTGGTGGCTGCCGATCGATTGCTCCAGCGTGTACGACGGCTGGAACAAGGGCTTCTTGGTGGCGATGTTGACGATGCCGCCCGGCTCCCCGCGCCCGTACAATGCGGCCGCCGGGCCTTTCAGGATCTCGATGCTGTTGACGTTGGCGCTGTCGCGTAAGCCGTTGTACCCACGGCTGGAGCTGAAGCCGTTGACCAGGAAATCAGAACCGTAATTGGGATCGCCGGTGAAGCCGCGCACCGCGTAGCTGTCCCACACGCCGCCGAAATTGTTCTGCCGCGAGATGCCGCTGCCCAGGTCCAGCGCATCGGCGAAGCGGCTCACGCCGGCGTCGCGCAGCATGTCGGCGGTGAGCACGCGCGCGCTTTGCGGCAAATCCCTCAGGTCCGTCTCAGTCTTGGTGGCGGCGGTCGCCGACAGGCTGCGGTAAGGCTGGCGCACGCCGGTGACCTCGACGACGGCCGGTTCGTCGCCGCCGGCCGACGCGAACAGAGGGAAAGCGGCGGCCAGGCAAATCGCCAGGCGGGAATGACGCACCATCAGCATAGAGACTCCAAAAGTAAATTCTTAACGCAACAGACTTGCATTATACATCTCGATGCAATTCAGTTGCATTAAAAAAGCGTTGGAAACTTTCGATGCCGAATGCCGGGTCGGCTATTCCGAGTAGAAGCAGCGGCCGCAGGCCTGGCGGTAGCTCTCGTTGCCGCCGATGCTGATCTGCTCACCCTCTTTCATGCGCTTGCCGTTCTGGTCGACGCGGATGTTCATCGTCGCCTTCTTGCCGCAACTACAGATGTTCTTGAGCTCCTCGATATCGTCGGCCAGCGCCAGCAGATAGGCCGAGCCGGAGAACGGTTCGCCCCGGAAATCGGTGCGCAGACCGTAGGTGATCACGGGGATGCCGCGCACCTGCGCCAACTGGTGCAATTGCTGCACCTGGGCCGTCGACAGGAACTGTGCCTCGTCGATCAGCAGGCAGGCGATCTTCTGGTCGATCTTGACGAGGAAATCGGTGTCGGCATCGAACACCTCGGTGTCGCGCTGCGGCCCCAGCCGCGAAGTCACCCGTCCCACGCCGTAGCGGTTGTCGATGGCGGCGGTGAACAGCCGTACCTGCTGCCCCTGCTCTTCATAGTTATGCGCCACCTGCAGCATCGCCGTGGACTTGCCCGCGTTCATCGCGGAATATCGAAAATAAAGTTTTGCCACTGCCGCCTTCAAAAATAGTACCGTCTGAAGTGCGGAATTATAAACCCAGCCGGAGCGCGCCCGATGAAATGCGCGCCGCTTGCGCCGTCGCATGGACCCGCCATCTACGAGACGCCCCCATCGGCGGAAAAGGCGCATACTTGCCTGAAAAGCAGCAAAGGAGACCATATGCGCACCCCCGCACTATTCACCCTGATCGGCAATACGCCACTGGTCGAGATTACCCGTCTCGACACCGGCCCTTGCCAACTATTCCTCAAACTGGAATCGCAAAATCCGGGCGGCTCGATCAAGGACCGCATCGGCATGTCGATGATCGAGGCGGCGGAGGCCGACGGCAGCCTCCAACCCGGCGGCACCATCATCGAGGCCACCGCCGGCAACACCGGCCTCGGTCTGGCGCTGGTCGGACGGCTCAAGGGCTACCGCGTGCTGCTGGTCGTGCCGGACAAGATGTCGACCGAAAAAGTGCTGCACCTGAAGGCGCTCGGCGCCGAGGTGCGCACCACCCGCTCCGACGTCGGCAAGGGCCATCCCGAGTATTACCAGGACTTCGCCGCGCGGCTGGCCGCCGAAATCCCGGGCGCCTGGTTCGCCGACCAGTTCAACAACCCGGCCAATCCGCTGGCGCACGAAACCACCACCGGGCCGGAGATCTGGGAGCAAACCGGCCATGACCTCGACGCCATCGTCGTCGGCGTCGGCTCCTCCGGCACGCTGACGGGACTGACGCGCTACTTCCGCCGCGTCGCGCCGCAAGTCGAATTCGTGCTGGCCGACCCGCAAGGCTCGATCCTGACCGAATACATCGAGACCGGCCGCGTCTCCGACACCAGCGGCTCGTGGGCGGTCGAAGGCATCGGCGAGGACTTCATCCCCGCCATCGCCGACATGACCGGCGTGCGCAAGGCCTACACCATCACCGACCAGCAAAGCTTCGACAGCGCGCGCACGCTGCTGCGCGAGGAAGGCATCCCGGGCGGCTCGTCGACCGGCACGCTGCTGGCCGCCGCGCTCAAATACTGCCGCGAGCAGACCACGCCCAAGCGGGTCGTCAGCTTCGTCTGCGACACCGGCACCCGCTACCTGTCGAAGGTCTACAACGACGGCTGGATGCAGGACCAGGGCCTGCTGCGGCGCCCGCAGGAGCGCGACCTGCGCGACCTGATCGGACGCCGCTACGACGCCGGCCAGGTGGTCAGCGTCTCGCCCGAGGACTCGCTGCTGATCGCCTTCAACCGCATGCGCGCGGCCGACCTGGCGCAGCTGCCGGTAATCTCGGCCGGGCGGCTGGTCGGCATCATCGACGAATCGGACCTGCTGCTGACGGTCGACACGCAACCGGAGCGCTTCGCCAACCCGGTCGGCGCGACGATGACGCGCCGCCTCGAGACCTTGCATCCGTCGGCCGACCTGCACGCGCTGCGCGCCGTGCTCGATCGCGGCCTGACCGCCGTGGTGGCCGACGGCGACATCTTCTATGGCCTGATCACCCGCTTCGACCTGCTCAACCATCTCCGAAGGACACTATCTTGAACAAAAAAGCCGCCCTCTCCACGCGCGTGATCCACGCCGGCCAATCGCCCGATCCCTCGACCGGCGCCATCATGCCGCCGATTTACGCCACCTCCACCTACGTGCAGGAGAGCCCCGGCGTGCACAAGGGCCTGGACTACGGCCGCTCGCACAACCCCACGCGCTGGGCGCTGGAGCGCTGCGTCGCCGACCTGGAAAGCGGCGCGCAGGCGTTCGCCTTCGCCTCCGGGCTGGCGGCGATAGCGACGGTACTCGAGCTGGCCGACGCCGGCTCGCACATCATCGCCGGCGACGACATGTACGGCGGCACCTACCGCCTGTTCGAGCGGGTGCGCCGGCGCAGCGCCGGCCACGATTTCACCTACGTCGACCTGACCAACCCGGAAAACCTGCTGGCCGCGCTCAAGCCGGAGACCAAAATGGTCTGGGTCGAGACGCCGACCAATCCGATGCTCAAGCTGGCCGATTTGCAGGCCATCGCCGCCATCTGCCGCGAGCGCGGCATCATCGCCGTGGCCGACAACACCTTTGCCAGCCCTATGGTCCAGCGCCCGCTGGAACACGGCTTCGACATCGTGGTGCATTCGGCAACCAAGTACCTCAACGGCCACTCGGACGTCATCGGCGGCATCGCCGTCGTCGGCGGCGAGGCGCATCAGCAGGCGTGGCGCGAGCAATTGGGATTTTTGCAAAACTCCGTCGGCGCCATCGCCGGCCCGTTCGACAGCTTCCTGACCCTGCGCGGGGTCAAAACGCTGGCGATCCGCATGGAACGCCACTGCCGCGGCGCCCTGGAGCTGGCGCGCTGGATGGAACAGCAGCCGGAAATCCGCCGCGTCTATTATCCGGGGCTCGAATCGCACCCGCAGCACGCGCTGGCCAAGCGCCAGATGGAAGGCTTCGGCGGCATCATCTCGATCGATTTGAACACCGACCTGGCCGGGGCGCGGCGCTTCCTCGAGCATTGCCAGGTGTTCGCGCTGGCCGAAAGCCTGGGCGGGGTCGAAAGCCTGATCGAGCATCCGGCGTTGATGACCCACGCGACGATCCCGCCGGCGCAGCGCGCGGTGTTGGGAATTGGCGACGGCCTGATACGGCTGTCGGTGGGAATCGAAGATATAGAGGATTTAAGGGCCGATATTCGCGGCTCGCTCGACGCGATTTAGGTGCTAGTATCCGCAACGTGAACAATCATGCCTGAAACCAGATCGCAACCATGTTGGAACTCGTCTTCATCCTCATTGGCGTCGTCATCGCCGCCTGTGTCTATTCGATAGGCGTCGCCAGCGCCAAGCCTATCCCCGGAAGCGGCTTTTACAAAGTCTCCAGGGATGGCCGCGTGCTGGTCGCAGGCGGCACCAAAGTCAACGTGCTGCGCCCGACGATCTACCCGGAGGGGCTGAAGGTCAAGCTGCGCGGCGGGGACCGCGTGGGCGAGTTCTGGGTGCACCACCTGGTGGCCGAAACCTACCTGCCCAACCCCGAGGGACTGACCGGCGTGCGCCACCTGGACGGCAACGTGCGCAACAACACCATCGCCAACCTGCAGTGGTTCAGGCAGGAGCAAACCGTGGATGCCCAGTAACAACAACTCCGGGGTCAGGTCCACCATTTCTACACGAACTCGACCGTAGCCCGGCAATTTGAGGGCACAGCGGCCCGCGACAGGCGCCATGGCAAGCCGTCTATACACCTACGGCCCAGACCGTGTAGAAATGGTGGACCTGACCCTGACCCTTCCCCTCAAAATTTGCTTGTAAACAGGTTGGGAACCTGTTAACTTTCAATCCCAAAAACGGTGCATGCATGGCTGTGTTAGCCCTTTCATTCGTAGCGACCAAACTGCGAACGGAAG
>DATMSN010000734.1:0-2041 GCA_035565375.1 Duganella sp.
GGCGCGCAGGCGCCGCAGAGCGCGGCGCTCGGCCCGACCGAGGCCTACGACTACGCGCGGCGGCACGGCCTGGACTTTCTGATGACGTCCGAACACAACCACATGTTCGACGGTTCCGACGGCACCAACGCCGACGCCGACCCGGCCGCCGTCAAGGCGCTGTACCAGAGCGGCCTGCACGCGGCCAACACCTGGAACCTGGCCCATCCGGATTTCCTCGCCCTTTACGGCCAGGAATGGGGCGTGATCAACAACGGCGGCCATCTGAACATCCTCAACGGCGAAGAATTGCTCGGATGGGAGCGCAACGCCGCCGGCGCCCTGCTGGCCGACACCGCCACGCCGAGGAACGATTACGCGACGCTGTACGCGCTGATGCGCCAGCGCGGCTGGGTGGGCCAGTTCAACCATCCCCGGACCGACCAGTTCGCCATCGACGGCAAGCCGCTGGCCTGGACGCCGGACGGCGACGCCACCATGTTGTTGTGCGAGGTCATGAACAGCAACGCCTTTTCCAACCGCGACGACGAGTCCGAGCCGCAGCACAGCAACTACGAGGCCGGCTGCAACAAGCTGCTCGAGGCCGGCTACCACGTCGCCTTCGCCAGCAACCAGGACAACCATTGCGCCAACTGGGGGGCCGCGTACGGCAATCGCACGGCCGTGCTCATCAAGCGGGGCGACGCGCTGACCGGCGCCAGCTTCCTGGCCGCGCTCAAGGCGCGCCGCGTCTACGCCACCATGGACAAAAACGCCGAACTGATACTGACCGCCAACGGCCGCATGATGGGCGAGCGCTTCGACAACCGGGGCCGGCTGGCCTTGCAGGTTCGCTACACCGGCAAGCGCGGCCAGCGCGTGGCCGCCGTCAACCTGTTTGCCGGGGTGCCCGGGCGGAACGGCGAGGTTAGCGTACTTAGCCGCAAGGCCAACACCGTGTTCACACCCGACGCCGGCGAGCACTTCTATTATGCGCGGGTGACGCAAAACGACGGCAAGATGCTGTGGAGCGCGCCGGTCTGGGTCACGCAGCGGCGCCGTTGACACGCGCCGCGCCAGCGCGCTAAGCGGGCGCGGCGGGACGAAAATTTCCTGTACTCTAAATAGCTGGGTGAAACGTTGCCAACTAGATTGTCACATCGCTACAATATGCAAAACTATCATGTTGCGGCACCGCACAATATTGCTTGACTCCCAGACATACAGGAGTATCTTTTACTTTCCAGACAGATTCCACCGGACCGTAACCTGACAACCATACAGCCCGCCGTGCAGATCCCAAAAGTTCTTCTCGTCAACGACGATCCGGCAAGCCTGTATGCGCTGGAAAGCTTGCTCACCGATGCAGCCGAACGGCAGATATACGAGCTGATCACCGCGAGCTCGGGCAAGGAAGCCCTGCGGCAGGTGCTGTTGCACGAATTCGCCGTCATCCTGCTCGACGTCAGCATGCCCGGCATGGACGGCTTCGAGACGGCCGAGGCGATCCACTCGCATCCGCGCTCGGCCAGCGTGCCGATCATCTTCATCACCGCCCACTACGCCGACGAAATGAACCGGCTGCGCGCCTACCAGACCGGCGCGGCCGACTATTTGTTTACCCCGGTGATACCGCAGATCCTGCAGTCCAAGGTGGCGGTGTTCGTCGACATGGCGCTGAAAAACATGCAGTTGCAGAGCAAGACCGAGGAGCTGGTGCGCCTCAACCAGGATTTGCGCGTGCAGCGCGTGCAGGATCTGCAGCGCATCAACGGCGAGCTGGAACTGGAGATCAAGGAACGCAAGGTCGCCGAGCAGCGCGCGCACGACCTGTCGACGCGCGACGCGCTGACCAATCTGGTCAACCGCCGCGCGCTGATCCAGCACCTGGAGCACGCCGTCGCCGTCTCCGACCGCAACGGCATCGGCTTCGCGCTGCTGTTTCTCGACCTCGACAAGTTCAAGCTGGTCAACGACAACCACGGCCACGAGGCCGGCGACGAGCTGCTGCGCCAGGTGTCGGCGCGGCTGGCGGCGTCGGTGCGCGTGGCCGACATCGTCG
>DATMSN010000735.1:0-4091 GCA_035565375.1 Duganella sp.
GTCAGCGACCGCGTCAAGGTGTCGGCGACGCGCACCGAAAAAGCCAGCCACGGCGGCTTCGACAACGATATCCGCGTGCTCGCCCGCACCATCAACCGGGTGCTGGGGCGCGCGCCGTCGGCGCCGCTGGCGGTGCCGGTCGAGGACCTCGAATACTGACTAGCTGATGTAGTTGAACAGCGACAGCCCCGACATCGTCTTGAACGACTTCTGCGCCGCGTCCAGGGTGGTCTGCTGCTGCGTGAACAGCGAGATCGCCTTGACCACGTCGACGTCCTGCAGGCCCGACAAGGTGGTCGCGTATTGCAGGTTCAAATCGTCGCCCGAGCTGTCGAGGTAGTCGAGCTCCTTGAGCCGCGAGCCGACCGCCGACTCCACCGACAACATGTTGTCGGAGGCGCTGTCGATATTGAGTTGCGCCTGGTTCAGCTTGTTGTTCAGGCTGGCCTGGCCGGCGGCGCCGTCGCCGGGCGCGCGCAGCGCCGTGATCAGGTCGGTGATGGTGGTAAACACCGACTGCCTGGTGCTCGGCTCGACGCTGAAGGAGTCGAGGTCGGCCGGGTCGCCCTTGATATCGAACTGCAAGCCGTCGAACGCGATGTTCTGGCCGCTGACATAGGGCTGCGGCACGGCCGGCACCGGCGTGGCCGGCACCGGCTGGTTCAACGTCAGGTCGGTGACGGTGTAGGTGGTCACCTTCGGCACGCCCGGCGTGGCCGGCACCACCTGGAAATCGATCTGGTAGCGGTTGCCGGTCAGCTGGGTGGCGTCCTTGACCGAGCCGCCGCTGATGATGCCGCTGCCGCCGCGGCCGTAGTTGGCGGCCGCCGCGCCGGTGACGAAGGTGCCGTTGCCGGTGGCGTTGTTCTCGAACACCGACGCCCCCGAATCGCTGATCGGCAGGGTGCGGGTCGACCCCACCTGCAGCGAGCGCTGGCCCTGGTCGCCCTGGTAGGCGGCGCCGGTGGCCGTCTGCGTGAACGGCAAGGTGGTCGACTTATAACCGGAAAACACATAGCCGCCGACGCCGTCCGAGCTGTTGGCCTGGCCCAGCAGATCCTGCAGCTTGCCCTCGAGCTCGACGGCCAGCGATTCGCGGTCCTTCTGCGTCATGCTGCCGTTGCCGGCGTTGACGGTCAGCGTCTTGATGTCCTGCATGATCGTGCCCGAGCTGCGCAGCGCCACCGACTCGAGCGACAGCATGCTCTTGGCGTTGGCGCGGTTGGTCACCAGCTGCGTGTTGATGCCCTGCGACTGCGTCACCTCCAGCGCGCGCGCGGTGGCGATCGGATCGTCGGCGGCGGTCAGGTTCTTGCGCCCGGTCGACAACTGCGCCTGGGTGCGCGCGAGCGCCGACTGCAGCGAGCTGATCTGCCCGACGCCGACGTCGTAGATGGTCTTGGAACTGATGCGCATGGTCATGATGCCACCTCTTTAATATTTCGAAAACGCCAAATGCGGCCCGCCCGTCAGTTACCCAAACTGAGCAAGGTATCGAACAACTGGCTGGCCACCTGCATCACCTTGCCGGCGGCCTGGTAGGCCTGCTGGTAGCGTAACAGATTGGCCGCCTCCTCATCCAGATTGACCCCGGACACGCTCTGCTGCGCGTTGGTCGCCTGGGCCACGGCGGCGTCGGCCGAGGCGCCGCCGATCTGCGCCTCGCGCGCCTTGTTGCCGACATAGTTGACCATCTGCGCGTACGAGGTCTGGAACGTGGCGTTGCCGTTGTCCATCGTGTTCTTGGTCTGCAGCGCCGCCAGCAAGGCGCCGTTGCGGCTGTCGCCCACGCCGCTGGTGTTGGGGCCGACCGTGAACTTGTCCAGGTTGGCCGGCGTGCCGCTGATGGCGAAGTTGACGCCGCCGAAGCTGATCGCCGCGCCGTCGGTGTACGGGATGCTCGGCGTGCCGGCCGGATACACCGTGGCCACGCCGTTGACCGTCACCGTCACGTCCTGCGCCGCCGGGAAGCCCGACAGCGTATTGGTGGCCTTGTCGAAGGCCAGGGTCACCGGCGCCGCCAGCGCGTTGCCCGGCGCCAGGTAGTTGGCGTCGACGCTGCCGGCCGTGATCTTGGCGTTGCCGGCGTTGGTGGTCGGCGCCGCCGTGGCGATCGGCGCGGCCAGCGCGATCTTGGTGCGGTCGTCGATGACGACGTCGAAATCCTTGGCCGCGTTGTAGGTCGGGCGCACCAGGAAGTTGTCGTTGGCGGCCGGCGTGCCGGTGATGGTGTAGGCCACGCCGTCGATCACCTGCGGCGCCGTCTGCGGGAACGGATTGATCTGCGTGACCTGGCCGTCGCTCAGGCGCTTGACGCTGAAATTGGTGCCGTCGAAGTCGACGCTGTAGTCGCTCGCCGTCAGGCCGGCGGCGTCGGTCACCACGGCGCTGACGGCGGCCGTGCTGGTCGGCAGGTTGTTGGTGTTGCTGCCGACGTAGGCGTTGATCGGGCCGAAGAACGGGGTGCCGAGCGCGCCGTTCTGGTCCTGGCCCAGCTGGTGCTGGGCGTTGAAGCTGACGGCCACGGCGGCGGCCACCTGGCCGAGCGAATTTTGCGCCCGGTCCATCGGGCCGTTGCGGAACTCCATCAGGCCGCCCAACTGGCCGCCGGTCAGCACCCGGTCCGGCAGCGGACTGAAGGCGCCGTTGTCGGTCACGTAGCCGACCGTCACGCGGGTGACGTCGGTCGGCGACGTCGACGTCCCCAGGGTGAAGGCCTTGTTGCCCACCACCAGCGGCTGGCCGGTGCCCATCTGCACGGTCAGCGAATTGTTGTCGCCGGCGATGACGGTGGTCTTGACCAGTTTGTTCAACTCGGTCAACAGCGCGTCGCGGTGGTCCAGCAGGTCGTTGGGCGCCTTGCCGTCGGTGCTCAGCGACGAGATGCTTTTGTTGAGATCGGCGATCTGGCGGGCGAAGGAATTGATCTCGCCCACGTTCGAGACGATCTGGCCGTTGACGCCCGACGAGATCTCCGACAGCCGCGCGCTCATGCCCTGGAAGCGCGCCGCCAGCGACTCGGCGCTCGACAGCATGGCCTGGCGCGACGCCGCCGAGGCCGGGTTGGACGTGGCGTCCTGGACGCCGTTGAAGAAGTCCTGCAGCGCCGGCGACAGCCCGGCGGTGGGGTCGGCCAGCAAATTGTCGATCTGGCCGATCTGCTTGGAATAGACGTCGAGCGAGGCCTGGTTCGACTCGGCGTTGCGCAGCTGCGTGGCCAGGAAATTGTCGTAGTAGCGGCGCACGGCCGCCACCTCGGTGCCGGTGCCGACGAAACCGAAGCCCTGGTCCAGGGTCGGCGTGTCGCTCTGGATCGCGACCTGGCGGCTGTAGCCGGTCACACCAGCGTTGGTGATGTTGTTGCCGGTGGTCGACAACCCGACCTGGGCCGCCAACAGACCGCTTTTGCCGATGCTCAGTAGACTCATGATGTTTTACTCTTAGTTATGATGGGTAACGGCGGCGCGCGGGAAAACTTGAATCAACGTTGCCTACAACGCCACGGCGCGCCCGCGCGGCCCCGCTCATCCGGCCAGCGAGCGCGTGATAATGCTGGTCAATTTGGCCGCGTACTGCGGATCGGTGGCGTAGCCGGCCTGCTGCAGGCCGCGCGCGAAGCTGCTGGCGTCGCCGCCGCTGGCGAGCACCTTCTCGTAGCGCGGATTGTTCGCCAGCAACTTCGCGTAATCCTTGAAGCTGTCGGCGTAGCTGTCGTAGGCGCGGAATTTCTCGACCCGCGTCTGCGCCCTGCCGTTGACGTATTCGGTGGTGGTGGCGTCGACCGTCTTGCCCTTCCAGTCGGCGCCGGCCTTGATGCCGAACAGGTTGTGGCTGTTGGTGCCGTCGCGGCCCTTGATCTCGCGCTTGCCCCAGCCGCTCTCGAGCGCCGCCTGGCCCAGCATGAACTTGGCCGGGATGCCGGTGGCCAGGCTGGCCTCCTCGGCGTGGGCCGACAGCTTCTCCTGGAAGCTGCGCACGTGCGGCGCCTGCGAGCCGCGGTTGCCCACCACCGTCGCTGGCACGGCGCGGTTGTCGTCGACCGATCCCGCCTTGGCGCCGGCCGGCTTGGCGCCGCTGGCGGCCGCGCCGGC
>DATMSN010000736.1:0-2083 GCA_035565375.1 Duganella sp.
AGTCATCGTGTTACTCGGATCGTAACTCAAGCCCGCCGCCAAGTTGATATCGCCGGAGAAGGAATTGACCATCCCCTCGATCGTCAACGGGCTGTGGGTTTGCAGCGTGATGTCGCCGGTGCTAGTCCACACGCCGTACAAGCCATCGCCCGTCGCCGCGGCGATCAGCATGGCGCCAGTGTTATCGATCGTGATCGCGCCGTTGTTGTCGCCGCCGTCGGAAAGCTGCTGCGCCTTCGTCACCGTCAGCGTTTCCGCATGCGCGGTGTTGTTGACGTTGGCAATATTGATCGGCGCCGTGCTGCCGCCGCCAGCCGTGTTCACCGCCGACAGCTGCGACACCGTCGTCGGCAACGCGGCGCCGGCCGAGCCGATGCCGCCCTTGGCGTACATGGTCAAATGGTCGGCGGTGATGCGGCCGCCCGCGCTGGTGATGGAACCACCGACATCGAGCGTCACATTGCCATCCGTATCGATGCCGTTGACTTCGTACAGGCCGCCGGCAAGCAGGTTGGCGACAGCCACATTGCCGCTGTTTTTGAACACAAAGTGATTGCCGGCGCCTTGCTGGGACACCGCCAGGTTGCCCACCACGTTGCCCGCGTTGGCCAGCGTGATGCCGCCCGCGTTGGCGACCGCCAGGTTCTGCACGTTGATGGCGCCCGTCTGCGTGATGCCGCCGCCGTGGCTTAGCAGGGCGATGCTGGTGGTGTCGGCGTCGCGCTGCGACAGCGAGCTGCCGCCGGAAGTGATGCCGGCGACGACAATGCCAGTCACATTTTGATCCGCATCTTCGCTGCCGATGACCAGCGTCGGCACCTTCAGATAGCGGATGTCCCTGACCAGCAGGCAATTAGTCATATTGCTGCACGCGGCGCCGCCTAACTCGATGTGATAGCCGCCGCTGGCAGGCCGGATGCTGGCCAGGTTGCCGGTGACGCTGGCGTTCAAGTCCAGCGAGTTGGCCGCGATGTCCAGGACGCCGGTGCGGATCGCCGCGTCGACGGTCACCGCCGAGGCGTTCAACGCCAGCGTTCCGTCGACCCGGGTGGCGGCGTCGATCTGCACGGCGAGGGTGCGCCCGGATCCGAGCGTCAGATTGCCGATGCCCGCGCCCGACAAATCGAGCGAACTGCTCACCGCGACCAGGCCGCCGTCACTGGCGATCGTGACATCGGCGTTGTCGATTTTCTTGAGCGCGCCCTCGGTCAACGCCATCGCGCCGCCACTGGAATCGGCGCTGATGCCGACGTCGACATCGCCAACCGACGTGATCAGCAGTTTGGCCCCGCTCCCCTTGCCGCTGATGCGGGCGCCGCTGCCCAGGGCTAGCGCACCGGCCTTGATACTGATATCGCCGCCGGTGACGATCGCGTTATTCGCCACCGTCACGCCGCCCGCCTCAAGCGTCAACTGGCCGCCGGCGCTGATGCCCGTGCCGTTGATGGCCATATTGCCGGCGCTGGTGAAAACGAACCGCTCGGCGCTCGTTCCATGAACGCCGCCGACCACGTTGGCGCCGGTCAGCCCGACATCGCCGCCGGCGACGTTCAAATCGCCGGCCGTGATGGCGCCGGTGCCATAGATCATGCCGCCGCTCAGATCGACGCCGCCGGCGCCGGCGTTGATCTTGCCGTTGACGTTGACGGCGGCCCCCGTCAGCGAGACGGCGTTGCCACGGCTCTCGATCGTGGTGTTGGCGGGAATCGACGCGATGGTCACGGCGCCACCGCCGGAGGCCGTGCCGGCGCCGTCGTCGTTGGCCGACAGCCGGATCGCGCCGGTCATCGCCAGCGACGCGTTGACGTTGATATCGTTGCCCGCCTGCGCCGTCAGTCCCACGCCGCTGTGCGTGTTGTTGACCGACCCGCCGAACGTGATATCGTGCCGCGCCTGCAGCACCACGTTGGCCGTGGCGCCGCTCAGCACAGCGGCATCGACCTCGGTCACGCCGCTGTCGGCCTGGCCGAACGGCGTCAGATCGGACAGCGTGGCCGGGCTGCTGGAATCCTTGACCACGGAGATGTCGTAGGGGTCGAGCAGCCAGGTGCCGTGGCGGCCGCCCGCGACGGCGCCGGCGCCG
>DATMSN010000737.1:0-4908 GCA_035565375.1 Duganella sp.
CCGGCGCCGCGACCGGCTGGAGGACGTCGCGGCCCGCTGCGGCGGTTTTGCCGTCGTCGCCGATGCCAGCGACCCGGCGGCGATGAACAACGCCGTCGCCGAAGTCGTGCGGGAATACGGCCGCCTCGATGTGTTGGTCGCAAACGCCGGCGGTTTCGGGCTTGGCGCCTGCGCCGACGTGACCGACGAGTCCTGGCAACAGGCCTTTGGCGGCAACCTCAATACCGCCTTCGTCAGCGCCAGGGCCTGCCTGCCGGCGCTCAGGCAAAGCAAGGGTTCGATTGTGTTCATCGCCTCCATCGCGGCGTTGGCCGCCGGGCCGGAGGTGTGCGGCTACACCACCTTCAAGCACGCGCTGATCGGCCTGTCCCGCTCCATCGCGCGCGATTACGGACCGGCCGGTGTGCGCTCCAACGTCGTCTGTCCGGGCTGGGTGCGCACGCCCATGGCCGACGACGAGATGGCGGTGCTGACGCGGCGCCACGGCATCGGCCTCGATGCCGCCTACGACATGGTCTGCGCCGACGTGCCGCTGCGGCGTCCGGCCCACCCGGATGAAATCGCCCAGGTCTGCGCGTTCCTGGCCTCCACGGCCGCCGCCATCGTCACCGGCGCGGTGCTGACGGCCGACGGCGGCGCGACCGCCGTCGATGTTCCCACCCTTGCGTTCAAGGGGGCATGAGATGCCTCCCAACTCCTCCTCCGCGCGGCGGGAACTCGATTTGGGCATGATACCCACGCCGGCGCAAACCAACCTTGGCGACGCCTGCCACACGGAACGGCTGCGCCAGCGCATTGCGCTGGGCCGTTTGGGCGAACCGGGCGACATCGCCTCGGCCATGTTGTTCCCGGCCTCGGAGCACGCCTCCTACATCACCGGCCAGACCATCATCGTCGACGGCGGCGCCCTGCTGCCGGAAAGCTGAACACTAGGAGGCCAGCCGGACCAGTTCGCTGCGGTTGGTCACGCCGCACTTTTGGTAGATGTGATGGAGGTGGGTCTTCACCGTGGCCGGCGACATGCCGGTGTGGCGCGCCGCGAGCTTGTTGGGCATGCCGGAGGCCACCGCCATGGCGATGTCGAGTTCGCGGCTGGTCAGTTGGGGAAAGTGCCCGGCAAGCCGCTCCCGTCCGCCCTGGCCGGCGGACGGCGGTGACGCGCCTTGCAGGGACCGCATCGCCAGGTCATGGAAGTCGGCCAACACGGCCATCTGCACCGGACCGTAGGCCGGTTGCGGGTCGTCGCGCAGCAGGCTGATCCCCCAGCCGGCGCCGTGCGCTCCGACCGGCAGCAGCATGTCGATGGCGTCGCTGAGATGATAAGGCCGCATGAAGTCGCGTTCGTAGCCGTCGAGCGCGGGCGCCGTCGCCGGCCGGCGTTCGGCGGCAAGGCTCTGCCGCAAGGACGCCATGCCGTTGGGCCGGGCCGTGATGCGGTGCGGCGCCAGGGGATCATGCCGATAGTGGCCGGCGAAATAGGCGGCGCAGCGCTGTTCGTCCTCGTCGGCCCACAGCATCCGGCCGGCGTTGCCATCGGCGCCGATGCTGTAGACCACCCAGCGTTGCGCGCCGACGAGGGTGCAGGCGAGGCGCGCGATCCGCCGGGCGTGATCCGACATGCGTTCAGACATCGCAGCCCCCTGCTTTGTAGAAGATTTTCATCATCGACCCGCGCCCCAAAATGGACGGCTACTGGAGCGCGCGCCATCGCAGCGCCGCCCTGAAGGTTTCGGAAGGCAGCTCGCCGAACAGGCGCTTGTAGTCGAGCGATAGCTGGGACATGTGCCAGAAGCCCCACGTCGCGGCGATGTCGGCGATGGTGCCCGCGCCCGCCGCGTGTTTCAGGCTGCGATGGAAGCCGTTGAGCCGGATGGCCTTGAGATAGGCCGCCGGGCTCATGCCCGTCACCTGGGTGAAACAGTCCTGCAAGGTGCGGCGGGCCGTGCGGGTACGCGCGCACAGCTCCAGTACCGTGATCGGGCGCTCAGGGTTGGCCTCGATATACTCGCGCGCCCTGGCAACGACGTGCAGCGCCTTTTTCGCGTCCGGCCGCCCATCCGCCGCAGTGGCCAGGCAAAGATACCCGTCCACCAGGCCGACCAGCTCGCTCGCGAGCTGGTCGCGGGCTTCGGCCTGCGCGAATTGCTGCGGGTGGAGCGCCATCGTCCTCAATGCCGTACCGAGCCGGTGGCGGACCAGCAATGCCAGCGATGGGCTGTGGACATGGTTGGCGGCGTTCAGCAACAATTGATCCGCATCTTTTACGGCCGGCTCCTCGCCGGTGGTCACCAGGCTCACCGGGACGGTGATGCTCAACATCGTGCAGTTCGGCGGCGTGCATAGTTCCAGGCTGGCATGGTCGCTGAGCGCGGTAACATGGTCCATGCCGACGGCATGGCCCCGCCAGCGCGCCTCCCCTTCGAGGCTGGAAAAGACCCCCAGCGCCACGACGCCGGAGCGGCCCGGGCCGGTTTCAAAGACGGCCTGCGAGGTCTGCTCCTCGAACAGCTGGACGTCGCCGATGAGCGCTTCGGTGATGCGGCCGCTGAATTTCCCTTTCGATAACTGGTCGTAGGTCTGGTGCCAGCCGGTCAACACCCGCTCGTGTTCGCACAGGTCCGACGTACGGGTGGTGTGGTGACGCGTTCGGGCCGGACCGCCGGCAGCGGCCATTCCCGCAGCGCTATCGGATTGTTTTGCAAAAATCACGTCTCCTCCAACCAGAATGATACGTATCGGCGCGCTTGGCCATTTTTTTCATTTGGATAATACGCGCGCGCGAAGGCGATGTACATCCCCTCGATAAATAAGCTGTATGAACGCCGCTCATAACCGCTGATCCCCCCCGCGCCGCGATTTCTGCCAGTTTTCGTTACCGCGTTTTTCGCTCCCGCACCGATACTTGGCGTACCGAGCGGCGCACGCCGTCCCGGACATTTCACACAGGCGCACCCACAAGTGCAAGGGCACCATGATCAATATCGAAACGGCGACCTACTACACGGCGACAAAAAAGTACGACCTGAACTTCCCCAGCCTGGAAGACGATATCGACGTCGATATCGTGGTCATCGGCGGCGGCTTTTCCGGCGTCAACACGGCGCTGGAACTGGCCGAAAAAGGATGCGGCAGCATCGCGCTGCTGGAGGCGCGCCATCTCGGCTTTGGCGGCACCGGCCGCAACGGCGGCCAGATCATGGCCGGCATCGGCCACGACCTCGACAAGATCAAGCGCGACGTCGGCGAGGACGGCGTGCGCGCCATCTTCGAGCTCGGCGAGACGGGCGCCGACATCATCCAGCGGCGCATCGACAAGTACGACATCAAGGCCGACTTTTGCCGCGGCTATGGCTACCTGGGCTTCAACGGCCGGCAAGCGAAGACGCTGCGTCAATGGGAAAAAGACTTCAAGGCCCTCAACACGCGCCACGAGATCCGCTACCTGGAGGGCGCCGACGTCAAGTCCATCATCGGCTCGGACATCTACGGCAGCGCGTTGCTGCACATGGGCGGCGGCCACGTCCATTCATTGAACCTGCTGCTGGGCGAGGCCCTCGCGCTGAGCGGCCATGGCGCCAGGATCTACGAGCACTCGCCGGCGGTGGAAGTCACTTATGGCGACCGCATCCGGGTGCGCACCGCCAAGGGCAGCGTGACGGCCAACAAGCTGCTGTGGGCCTGCGACAGCTTCCTGAACCGGCTCGAACCCGAGCTGCATCGTTCGACGATCAATACGTTCGCCTTCCAGTGCGTCACGGAAGTGCTGCCGGATCACCTGATCGAGCGTATCAGTCCGATCCGTGGCGCCTACAGCGACATTCGGCCCATCATCGATTATTTCCGCGTCACGCGGGAAAACCGGCTGCTGTTCGGCTCCGCAACGCCGCTGCTCGACCATATTCCCGCCGATCTCAAGCAATGGAACCGCGCGCTGATGCTGAAGGTTTTCCCTTACCTGCACGATGTGAAGATCGACCTCGCCTGGGGCGGCCCGATGGCCTGCAGCCCGAACCTGTTTCCGCAGATCGGCTCCCTGCCCGGACGCCCCAACGCCTTCTACGTGCAAGGCTATTCAGGTTTCGGCGTCACGCCCAGCCACATCATCTGCAAGATCCTGGCCGAGGGCATGGCCGAAGGTTCGCCGCGCTACGATCTGATCAGCTCGGTGAAACGCGGCTCCGTGGTCGGCAAGGACCGGTTCCGTCCGCTCATTTGCACTGCGGGAAAGAGCTGGCATCAAATTTCCGGTTATTGGACCGGCCGTCGTTAAGAAAGGAAGTTCATGAGCATCACCCCCATCAAGCACACCATCCTCCGGCAGGACCTGCATCCGATCGGCTCCATCACCAATCTTGGCGCGACTGTCGAGTCGGGCACGGGCGAGGCGTTCGCCCTCGGCACCTTCGGCGCCCCGACCGATCCGGTCTCGGCCGGCTACTTCGGCGTCACGCGGGGCGTGTTCCGCATGACGTATCCGTTCAACGAACAAGCCACCGTGGTACATGGCAGCGTCAAGCTGACGGACGTGGCCACCGGCGCTGCGGTGACGTACCGCGCCGGTGAGAGCTGGTTTGTAACGCAGGGAACCGAAGTGCTGTGGGACATTCAAAGCGACTTCTTCATCAAGCACTTTTTGGCCGTGGCGCGGTAAGCCGGCCCGCGAGGTCACGTTTCCTGCAACAGCGGACTGGCGGCGGTGAAGTCGGCGAGGTGCTCGGGCAGCAGTCGCACAAACCTGGCCGCCGCGCCTTGGCAACCCTACCATGCCAGCGCGCGCGGACCGAGCGCGGCCCCCAAGGCGGTGGGTATCAGTATGCCCAGCAGATACCACGAGCCGACGAAGACCGGACTCATTTCCGGGCAATGCAGGCAGTAGACGACCGCCGCCGCGCCGCCGGCCGCGAAGCC
>DATMSN010000738.1:0-2921 GCA_035565375.1 Duganella sp.
GGTCGGCCGCCGTCTTCGGGACGCTGGCCGGCCAGCCGCCGTTGGGCGTGCGGAAGTCGAACGCGGACGTGAGGTCGCCGCAGACCGCGCGCCGCCACGGTGAGATCAAGTCGCATTGGACCCTGTCGCGGTCCTTGCCAAGGCCGGCCACCAGCCACTCCTCGAGGAAGCGGAGCTTGGAGGTGTGGTCGAACAGCTGCGAGCATACGCGCCCGCCTTTGCTCCACGGCGAGATCACCAGCATCGGCACGCGTGGTCCCAACCCCACCGGCTCGCCGCGATAGGTCTCGTGCGCGCCGATGTGGGACAAGGTGGTCTTGCCCATGCTGGCGTCAAGCGGCGCCAGGTCGGACGGCACGTGGTCGAAGAAGCCGTCGTTTTCATCGTACATCAGCAGGAACACGGTCTTCGACCAGACCTGCGGATTGGCCACCAGCGCGGCCAGCAGGCGCGCGGTGATGTTCTCGCCGGCGTTGGGCGAGTTGGGCGAATGCTCGGTGTAGTCGTTGGGGGAGCAGATCCACGATACCTGCGGCAGGCGGTTGTTGCGCACGTCGTCGGCGAAGGCGTCGACCAGCCAATCGCCCTTGGTGCCGGTGGCGTTGGCGGCCGTGGACCCCGGCGCCAGCGCGCGGCCCTTGCGGTATAGCGGCGAGTCGGCATCGAGGCGGCTGCCGTCGGCGTTGACGCGGAAGTTCTTGAAGTAGGCCAGGTAGTTGTCGCCGTAGTTGTCCCATTCCTGGTAGACCTTCCAGCTGACCTGGTTCGCTTCCAGCACTTCGGCATAGGTGCGCCAGTTGGGCGCTCCGGCGATGACGCCGGGGGAGATGTCGTCCAGCGCGGGATCGCCGTTGAAGCGTTGGGCCGCGTCGACGTTATACAGCTTGCCCATATTGTCGATCCAGCCCTGGTTGCTGCCGGTGAGCGAGTACAGGCGGTTTGGATCGGTGGCGCCGAACACCGAGCAGTGATAGGCGTCGCAGATGGTGAAGGCGTCGGCCAGCGCGTAGTAGAACGGCAGGTCGCCGCGATCGAAATAGCCCATCGTCTGCGGCGTCTTTTTTTGCACCCACGCGTCCCAGCCTTGCCAGGTGCTTTGCGATCCCTTCCACGAGTGATCGGTGCCGAGCGACAGCGCGCTGGTGTTGTTGGCGTCGAAGTGGAAAGGCAGCACGTGGCCACCCTTGCCGTCTGGCTGGTACCACACCGGGCGGCCGTCCGGCAGCGTGATCGCGCGTGGATCGTTGAAGCCGCGCACGCCGGACAAGGTGCCGAAGTAATGGTCGAAGGAGCGGTTCTCCTGCATGAAGATGACCACGTGCTCGACGTCGGCCAGGGTGCCGGTGGCGTTGTTGGCGGGGACGGCCAGCGCCTGGCGGATCAGGTCGGGGAAGGTGGAAGTGGCGGTCACGCCCGCGCCGGCGGCGGCGAGGCGGAGGAATTTGCGGCGGCTGATGGACATCGGGGGCTCTCTGTGCTCGGCGGGGACGTGCCGATCGCAAGATGATAGCCATCAAATATGACCGGATTATTTCACACCGGCGGGGTCAAGTCTGTCATTGACCCCGCCATTTTTATTTACCAACCGAATTTCAGCTCCATCCCCAGGTAGTTGGCGCTGCGCCCCCCGGCCGCGCGCAAGCTGTCGCCGGCCTGGAAATGCACCGCCTCCAGCGACGCCGTCACGTTCGGGCTGACCACCCAATCCGTGCGCAGTTGCGCGTACGCGCCCGTCCAACGGCCGCCCTGCCCCGCCGTGCGCGGCACGCCCATCATGCTTTGCACGTACACCGCGTCGTCGGTGGTCTGGCGCCACTGCATGCCGAGCGCCGTCGTCACGCTGACCGCCTTCACCGGCTTGACCGTGACCGAGGGTTTCAGGTGAATCAAATTGCTGTAGCCGGTCAGGCTTGCCAGCGAGAAGTAGTACCCATTGGCGAACAACGGATTGAAGGTCCCCAGCTTGCCGTCGCCGCCATGCCTGTCGCCGGAGGCCATGTCGAACTGCACGCCGACGCGCGGAGTCCACGCCGTCTTCGCGAAGGTGTAGCCGGCGATCGTGCCGAGCGCCCATGCCGATACGCGCTTCGCTCCGACCTCGCCATGCTGCAGCATGCCTTCCACATCGAAGTCGGCGTTGCCGATCTTGCCGCTATAGCGCATGTCGTAGACATCGCGGCGCTCGTCACCGGCGGCGTCGAGGAAGCGGGCGCCATCGCGCCGGTAGCGCGAGTAGTAGCCCGACAAGTCGCCCGGCCCGAGGCCTTGCCGCTCCAGCCGGATGCCGTTCAAGGTCAGGTGGCCGTTGGAGTAGTCGTCAAAGCTGTCGACGCTGCGGTTCTGCACCGGCTGTGTGACATAGCCGATCATCCGCCACGGGCCATGTTCCCAGTCGGCCCACACGCCGTCGAACGCTTGCCGCACATTCGGGCCGTCGCGCACGGCGATAAAGCGCTGCAGGTCGAAGGCCATCTCCTGCCGTCCCGCGCGCACCTTGACGGCGCCGTCGGCGGTCGGCACCGCCAAGGTCACGAACAGCTGCTCGACATCGAGTTTGTCCCTGTCGGGCGGCGCGATGGATTGCTTCTGGAAGGCGCGCGCATCGACCAGTTGACCGAACACCTGCAGATAGCGTCCCAGGCGCAGGTCCGCATGCACATTGGCGCGCTGGATCACATAGCCGTCGGCTGGCGCGGCGCCGGCGCCGAACAGCGGCGAGGCGATGTGTTCATAGCGTTCGCGCAGGCCGCCGCCGAGCGACAGATAGGAGAGACCATCCCCGCCGAGCGGGATGTATTTCAGGCCGTCGAGCGGCTGGCGCGGCAGGCATGGATCGGCCAGTACGCCCCAGTTCTCGTTCCAGCGGTTGAAATTGACCGCCGGGCGCTTGACGTCGCACGCGGCAGGCGCCGCCGCGTCGG
>DATMSN010000739.1:0-3272 GCA_035565375.1 Duganella sp.
CCGGCGGCTGGTTCGACAGCGCGCCCGGGATGCCGCCCGGATTGACGTTGGCGTCGCCGCTGGACTCGCTGCTTTGCTGGCTGCGGATGGCCGACGCCGCCGGCGGCGAGTTCGGCTTGTAGGTCTCGGCGGCCTGCTCGACCTTCGAGAAATCGACGTCGGCGGTGGCCTCGGCGCGCACGTTGCCCTCGCCGACGATGGGGACGATGATCGACTCGACCTGCTTGATGACCTGCAGCTGCATGTCCTTGACATACTTGAGCTGGGTTTCATCCATGTTCTTGGCGTTCAGGCCGCCGTTGCCGTTCTTGCTCTGGTCCGAGATCAGGTTGCCGGCCTGGTCGACGACGGTGACGTTGGCCGGCATCAGTTCGGGCACGCTGGAGGCGACCAGGTGCACGATGGCGGCGGTCTGGGCCGGATCGAGCATGCGGTTCGGGTGCAGGGTCAGCAGCACCGACGCGGTCGGCTTTTGCTGGTCGCGCACGAACACGGACGGTTTCGGCAGCGCCAGGTGGACGCGGGCGTTCTCGACGGCGGCCAGCGACTGGATCGAGCGCGCCAGCTCGCCCTCGAGCGCGCGCTGGTAGTTGACCTGCTCGAGGAACTGGGACACGCCCAGCTTCTGGTTCTCCATCAGCTCGAAGCCGACGTTGCCGCCCTTGGGCAAGCCCTGCGCGGCCAGTTTCAGGCGGGCGTCGTGGACCTGGTCGGTCGGCACCAGGATGGCGGTGCCGTTGTCGGAGAACTTGTGCTTGATGTTGAGCTTGTCGAGCTCGGCCGTGATGGCGCCGCCGTCGCGGTCGGTGAAGTTGGAGAACAGCACGCCGTAATCGGGCGGTTTGTTCCACAGGTACAGCCCGAAGATGATCGCCACCACCGCGGCGGCCGCGGCCGCGCGCAGGAAATTGCGGCCCATCGGGGTACGGATGAAGGGCAGCCTTTCCGCACCGTCGTCGCCTGGTGCGGGCGGGGCTGCTGTGTCGTTGTCGATTGCTTCGGCTGCGGCCATGATGGTTGGGTTCCGGGTGACTGGGTCTGAAATGGGGAGCGCGGAACAGATTATTGCTTGTTGTGCGGAAATTTAATGCCCGGAATAGAGCGCCCTTTACCGTCTTGCTCGTGCCTGTGGTGTGGCGTCCGGCTTGGTATTCTGGCAGGACTGATAGAGCCGTTCCGTATTGTAACGCCGGGCTCGCATATGTCGCGGATTTTGTTTCGCGAAAGCAACGGATAGAGGAGTAAGAGATGAGAACAGGTGGCATCGACAGCAGCCAGATCCAGGCCATGATCGCCCAGTTGAAGGCGCACGCGACGCGTCCGAGCCTGACGCCGCCGGTGATCCAGACGGAAGCGCCGGCGGTGCCGAAGGCGCAGTTTTCGGACGCGCTGCAAAAGTCGCTGGAGGCGGTCAACGCCAGCCAGGTCAAGGCGGCGGACATGGGCACCAAGTTCGCGCTCGGTGACGACAGCGTCAGCCTGTCGGACACGATGATCGCGATGCAAAAGGCCAGCATCAACTTCCAGGCGACGATCCAGGTGCGCAACAAGCTGGTGTCGTCGTACCACGAGATCATGAACATGCAGGTCTAACCCCCAACTCCGGGGTCAGGTCCACCAATGCTACACAAGCTCGACTGTCAGGCGACGACCCAACGCGGCGGCCGTTTGCTCGACAAAGTCCAGCTTGGTCGCATGGCGTAAATCGAACAGACGGTCAATCTGTGGTTGATGCACTTGCATCTTGCGGGCCAAGTCAGCCTTGCGCATTTTCTGCCGCAACATTTCATTCCACAACAGGACCTTGGCGGTTTCCAGCGCGGGCAACGGCACAGTGTGTTGGCCTTCTGCCGGTACCGATGGCATGGGTACGAAGCGACGCTCGTCCATGTAGAGTTCCACAGCGGTGATAAGGCCGTCCACAGCCTCCCGGCGGGCCTCGTCGATCGTTTCTCCCACCGAATGCGCTTCGGGGAAGTCCGGGAAATCGACGAGGAACGTCGCCTCGTCGGGTGTCACGGTGATGGGGTAATTCAGCATATTTTCTCCTCCGCGAACGGGTGGAAAGCGTTACCAAAGCGTTACCGTAAGCGGGTTGGGGAACCGATTTCGGATTTCTTTTCACTTCAGGTTCAGGTCTTTCTTTATCCTCTCCACCAACCCTTTGCTAATTTCTTTTGCGCCGTGATCGGGGAAAGTGGAAATTCGGCCATTTAAAGTTACCTTGTAGTGGCTGCCTCTACCGGGCGTGAACTTGGCGCCTTGTCGTTCAAGCCAGCGTCGGAATTCGCTGTATTTCATAAGCCCCTCCGCGCGCCGGTCAGGGAGATAATAATACAACACATCTGTTTGAATAACAGACGTGTGCAGGTAATACGTTCCTATCTGTTCCTGATCAGCGCCGGGCGCGCTGGTTGGAGGCGTAGATGTTGTCGCGCTCGATGGCTTGTCCCTCCTGCACGGCTTTCACCCAGTTCGCCGTGGTCGTCACCGCCGCGAAATTCGAATGGAACACCGTGCTGTAGACCCGGTGTATCTCCTCCGCACTGGCCTTGCCCGCCGCGTTTTCATAGGGCAGCGAGCCGGTCGCGTCCGCCAGAAACTCCACCGTCAGGCCGTCGTGCGCGGCTTGGTAGATCGTCGCCGCGTCGCAGTTGTGCGACATGTAGCCGGCGATCGTCAGCGTGTCGATCGCGTTGGCGTGGAGCCATTGCGCCAGGTCGGTGCCGGCGAACGCGCTGGCGGCTTGCTTGTGGATATGGTGGTCGGCGCGACGGCCGGCCACCTCCGGATGCAATTGCCACGCGGGCGAGCCGACCGCGAACAGTGGCGAGTCGGCCGGCGCGTCGTGCTGGACCACGATCACCGGGACGCCGGCCGCGCTGGCGCCGTCCATCGCCAGCGTGATATTCGGCAGCGAAGTCGACACCGGCGGGAATTCGATCGGCAAATTGCCGGTGAAGTATTCGTTTTGCACGTCGATGACGAGCAGCGCGCGGCGTGGGGATGCGGACATGATGAACTCCTGGGGTGGTGGATGATGACGTCCATTGTCGGCGCATGCGCCATCGCCGGCCAGTGGCCCGAAGGCATCGTTGCGATATAATCGGGCCATGACCACCGCCGCCGGCCCCATCAACATCGCCGTGATCGCCTTTGACGGCATCACGCCTTTCCACCTGTCCGTGCCGTGCCTGGTTTTCGACGCGGGCCGGGAGGACGGCGCGGGGGGCGGCTTCGCGGTGCGCGTCTGCGCGGCCGACGGCACGCCG
>DATMSN010000740.1:0-4202 GCA_035565375.1 Duganella sp.
GCCGGGTTCGGCGCCCGGCGCCGGGGTGGCGGCGGCCTCGAGCTGCTCGTTGAGGATGGCGCTCATGTCGGCGCTGACCTCGACGCTGCTGAAGTAGCCGGTGTCCTGCAGGCGCGATTGGTACGATTGCAGCGCCGCCTCGCTGTAGTAGTCGCCCGGGTCGATCTGGTTCAGGTTGGTGATCACGGATGCCGGGTAGCGTTTCAAGCCCTCGATGCGCAGCTCGCCGAAGCGCAGCTCCGGTCCGCTGTCGAGCACCACGCGCAGATTGGCCTGGTGCGCTTCCGGATCGACCGTGGCCTGGCTCTCGAGCAGCTGGGCGCGCGGATAGCGGGTTTGCACCACCTGGCGCAGGATGGCGCGCTTGGACGCCTCCCAGTCGTCCTGGCGGAACACGGCGCCGCGTTTGAGCGGCCAGCTGGCCTTGAGGGCGTCGGCGTTGAACTGGTTGCTGGCGCGCTGGTCCGGGTTGGGCGCGAAGCCCTGCAGCACGATCTCGACCTCGCCCACGCGCACCGGCTCGCCCGGGACGACCTTGACTTGCACGGCCAGCGGCGTCGCATCACGGTCGAGCTTGACGCTGACGTCGGGCGCGTAATAGCCGGCGGTGGCGACCAGCGTGCGGATCTGCTCCGGGGTCGTGCGCACCAGCCGGAACAGCTGATCGCGGTCCATGCGGACGTTCCCGCGAAAACGCATCAAATCGAGGTTTTTCTCCAGCATCTCTTCCAATTCCTTGGGAGCGTCGATGTTGACCTCGTATTTGAGGCCGGTCGAGACCACCGGCGCCGGGGTGGCCGCTTCGGCTTGGGGGGCGGCCTGGGTCTCGCTCTGCGCATCGGCCTGCGTTCCGGCCGGGGCCGGCGCCGGGGAGGGCTCCCGGGTTTGGCCGTAAGCCGGGCCGGCGATGGCCACGGCGCCCGCCGCGACGGTCAACAACACTGTAAATGCTGCACGGCAGCAAGATACTTTTGGCGTGACTTGTGCCAAAATTCGTGATCTTGCCATTTTTTTTGCTGGCGATGCCGGTAACATGAGACTCCATCAGGGTGTGCGCTAGGCGCCATGTTACCGGATAGCCCTTAAAGATGGCGTACTTATAACATCGTGTTACCCCTGAAAGAAAATGTCATGTTGCCTACCGATTCCGCCCTGGTGCTTTTTAGCGGTGGACAAGACTCCACCACCTGCCTGGCCTGGGCGTTGAAACACTACGCCCGCGTCGAAACGATCGGCTTCGACTACGGCCAGCGGCACGCCGTGGAACTGACCGTCCGTCCCGACGTCATCGCGCGCCTGCGCGCCCAAAACCCCGAGTGGGACGCCAAGCTGGGCGAGGACCACATGATCGACCTGTCGCTGATCTCCAAGATCTCGCAGACGGCGATGACGCACGATATCGCCATCGAAACCCAGGCCAACGGGCTGCCGAACACCTTCGTCCCGGGCCGCAACCTGCTGTTCATGACGGTGGCGGCCACCGTGGCCTACCGGCGCGGGCTGACGGTGCTGGTCGGCGGCATGTGCGAGACCGACTTCTCCGGCTATCCGGACTGCCGCGACGACACCATGAAGGCGCTGCAGGTGGCGCTGAACCTGGGCATGGACACCCGCATCAAGCTGGAGACGCCGCTGATGTGGCGCGACAAGCGCCAGACGTGGGAGTTGGCGCAGGAGCTTGGCGGCCAGCCGCTGGTCGACTTGATCCGCGATGGCACCCACACCTGCTACCTCGGCGAGCGTGGCGCGCTGCACGATTGGGGCTACGGCTGCGGCACCTGCCCGGCGTGCGAACTGCGGGCACGCGGCTACCGGCAGTTCGCGGGGACTGGGGTGTAAACGCATTAACCGGCTTTGTAGTTCAACCCGGCGGCCGAATGCGGTCAAGGTAGAGAATTAGCTTCTTGCTTTTAGCACTGAAACCAAGCCGACCGGACCCGCGCGAACATCGCTGGTTTGGCCCGGCACTTTTTTAGCAAATCAGACGCTTGTTTGCACCGCTACGCCTCGTCGGGCTTGTGTCCGATTGTCACCCGACCCGTACATCTGCGCAAAATATTCAGCCGAGATTTTTTCTAGCGGCTTAGCTAAAAAAGATCTATTCCACCAAATGAGCCTGCGGCTGCTAAAAAAACGCGTGTCCCTAGTACTTAGTACGGGCGGAACTCTGTAGTGCAGAGGGGAATCTATTAGATCACGAGAAGATTTGGGAATGTAACTCGTAGGGTGAACTACCGGTCTCCAATCGGCCCTATCGATCTGCTTCTTCTTCATCCAATAAGTACTCAAAGAATTCACCAAATGAATTCCAGCCAGTCGGCTGAGTCGAAAAAGACTGCGAAGCAATCCGTTTTGCGTCTATCGCATCGATCCAAATAACCTGTCCGTCGGCCGTGCAGTCCATCAGTAGCAAACTCTCAGGCGGCTCTCCCAAGACCAGCCAATTCGATGGCAATCCGATAGCCTTCCGCAGCCGCAACGTCTCATGTATTGGATTCATCGTGGGAGCGTTCCCTGCAAGCGAATGCAATGAAATCACATTGATCCCACTGCCATCGAAAACCTTCCCAATCTCCAAGAAATCTAGCGGCAGTTGTAGACCAAGGTCAGATGTAATGGCAGTCAAGACGTTACTTGGAATTGGCCGCGCGCCATTCATCGCAACATAACGGTTCTTAAGTTCGGCAATATCGATCATTCAGTTCTCCAATTATTGATTGTCCAAACGCCATTTCCAGTATTCACGAGTATCCACGTTGAACGCTCTGCGATCGATAGGAAAATCTGGATGGGGCATGTTTCTTCCATAAAGACTGTGCAATGCGTCCTGCCCCGGCTTTCCTATGCCATGATATCCGGTACTGGCCTCAGCCAACGGCCCTCTTGCATCCTGTCCGATATGGTGCAAAGTGGAAAAACTATCATCGGCAAGCTGTGGCGAAAAGCCTTTTGCAGCAGCTTCAGCATTTGTCCGCCCGATGAAATCCGCAGGTCCATCAGTTCTGACACGTGCCCAGTCAATATCGTTTCTTTGGATGACTTCATAAGTTTGCCCTGTACCTCGCGGACGGGTCGCACTCCACTCGGTTCGGTTGGTAAATATTTCGTTATCGGCAAACGTCTTTCCAGCGCGTCCCTTCGCTTCTAAACTATTTGCCCCCTGAATTTTCTGACCTTGGGAAAGCGAGGGGATAAACGGCGAAATATTAACATCCGGCGCCATCGCACTTAAGCGATTGCGGACAGAAGCGAGCATATTGGATAGGCCACTCAAACGGCCCAGTGCGCCAGCCGCGCCGGAAGACATCATGGTGCCCAGCGTTAATCCACCAAGTCCGCCCACGGTCGCGTCATCGGCGCTATAACCTGCGGAAGCAAATCGGTCAGCGAACATGCCGACGATCTTCTCCTGACCGTGTTCGATCATTTCGCCAACTGGTGTCAGCTCGGTGACCGCTTTACGCGCCGCCCAAATAGCCGGGCCGGCGGCAAAATCGATCCCTTCCAGCGCATAGCGTGCCCACGGAGTATTAGCCAGCGTATCGCCGAAGGACTTGACCAAACGGCCGGCCCCCTGCAACACGTTATCGACAGCCATCAGGCCGAACGCTGCCGTGCGTTCCGGCGTCGGCAAGCCGGTCAGGATGGCTTTGTTCTCGTCACTCATGTCCACGCCGGGGACGGCGGTGACATCGGCACGACCGTGGAACGAGTCGTTGAGGCTCCCGATTACCTGAGTGACATCACTCTCGTCAACGCCGTACATCCGCAGTTGATCGGCATAGCCCATCAATCTCCCGCCAACCGTTTTTCGGCCACGAGCTTGCACGATGTCAAGAATGGCGTCCATCGAATCCTGGTCGTTCGAATCGATAGGTGACAAGCCCCGGGCGGAACGCTCGGCATTGATGCCGGACCGCAGTTGCCGGGTCTGCATGTAATCAGTGCTGTTGATTGCGTCTACGAGGCTGCTGCCCAACGCATTGCCAAACGCATCCGTCGCGATCTGCGTCAGATTGATTTTGCCACCCCGCATCACCGAGGTCGTGATGCCTGCGGCGACGCCCGAGATTGTGCTGATCGCGAATTTCGCACTGTTCGACAGCGTGGCGGCGTTGGCCGCGCCGTCGCTGAACACATCCATGCGCGCCAGTCCGCCGGCGACCTGGGTCGCCACCGCCGAGCCGACGAAGGCGCCGGCC
>DATMSN010000741.1:0-2638 GCA_035565375.1 Duganella sp.
CGGTCGAGCCGCGAGCGCGCGCCGCGCTTGTCCCAGCCTTCTCGCACAAAGTCGGGATCGTCGAGCGTGGCGGTGCCGCGTGGTTGCAGCTCGGGCAGCTTGAATTCGTCCCACAGCCATTCGAGAATATCGTCGATGGCGAACTCCATCAGCAATTTGACGTCGCCATCCTCGTTGCCGCCTTCGCCGTCATCGTCGGCGTCGTAGTGGGGCGGACTGAGCACATCGCCGGGCTGGGCCGGTCCCTGTCCCGCGCCGGTGGTGGCGCGGCCGCTGGAGAGCTTGAAGCGCGCGTGTTCCAGCAGCTTCAATGGCACTTGCACGCCGCGCTGGTCCGGCCCCGTCATCAGGTCCGGCGCCGAGATGACGTCGGGCAAATGTTGGCGCACCGCCTCGCGCACCTTGTCGTTGTGCCGCAGCCAGTCGCGCGCCCCGCGGGAAAACAGGTCGTACCACTCGCTTTGGCCGGTTTGCATCGTCATTCCTGCGCCAGCAAGGTCGTGACATAGTTGAGCGCTTCGCGCGCGCAATGGCTGTCGTAGCCGTACTCGTCGACGAGACGGCGCTCGACGGCGGAGATCTTCGCGCGCACCTCGTCGTCGGGGCGCTTGGCCGAGCTGACCAGGCGCAGCACGTCGCGCCGCTGTTCGAACAGGTACTGTTGCAGCGCGTCGCGCAACTGGGCGTGGCTGCCCAGGCCGAAGCGCTCGCCGCGTTTGTAGGCGCTCATGGCCTTGCGCACCACCTCCTGCCGGAACGATTGCTTGCCGGAGTCGGAAATATGAATCTTTTCCTCGACGGCGCGCAGGAAGCGCTCGTCCGGACGCCGTTCCTCGCTGGTGATCGGGTCCTTGACCTGGCGGTTGTCGAGCATGGCCTCGACCTCGTCCAGATACTTGCCCAGCAGTTCCTCGACTTCCTGTTCGAACGAGACGAACAAGGCCTTGTGCACGTCCTCCTTGACCCAGCGGTTGTAAAACTCCTTGCGCGTGAGCACCAGATAGTCGACCCATTTGCGCTTGCGGGCCGATTCGATGCGGGCGTCGCTCTCGATGCCGTCCTTGAGGGCCAGCAACAGGTCCATCGTGCTGAGGCTGCTGCGCTGCGACTGGATGATGGCGTTCGACAGCGCGTTGATGACGAAGCGCGGCGACACGCCCGACAGGCCCTCGTCGGGCGCCTTTTCCTTGTTGCGCACCCGCAGCGCCTCCGAGTGGTGCACGCCGTCGACGTCCTCGCCGGCGTGGATGCGGACCCGGCGCGCCAGCTCGTTGTCGCGGTCCTCGCCCTCGTGCAGGCGGCTCAGTACGGCGAACACGGCCGCCGCGTGCAGCACGTGCGGGTCGAGGTGGACGTTGCGGAAGGCCGGCGCCGCCGCCAGGATCAGCTTGTGGTAGATGCGCGCCTCCTCGCGGTAGTTCAGCGTGTAGGGCACCTGCACGATGACCATGCGGTCGAGCAGGCCCTCGTTTTCGCTCTCCTGCAGGAACTTGCGGAACTCGGCCAGGTTGGTGTGCGCGAGGATCGTCTCGTCCAGATAGATCAGTGGAAAACGCGCGACCTTGACGTTTTTTTCCTGCGTCAAGGTCAGCAGCAAATAAAGGAACTCCCGCTTGACCTTGAGGATCTCGATCATCTCCAGCATGCCGCGGCTGGCCGCGTACACGGCGCCCGACCACGACCACGCGCGCGGATCGCCTTCGTCGCCGTAGTCGGCCACCTTGGACAGGTCGACCGAGCCGACCAGGTCGGCGATGTCGGCGGTGGTCGGATCGTGCGGCGCGTAGGTGCCGATGGCGCTGCGGCCCGCCTCGGACACGAAGATGCGTTCGACCGGCATGCGCAGGAAATCGCCGGCCAGCTCGTCCTCCAGCCGCGCCCGGCAGTGGGGGCACAGCTCGCCGGCCACCTCGACGTCGTAGGTCTCGCGGAAACCGGAACGCATCGTGTGCGGCACCAGATGCAGCGGCGACTCGCGCACCGGACAGCCGGCGATGCCATACAGCGCGCCCTCGTCGGTGTGGCTGTATTCCTCGAGGCCGCGCTTGAGCCTGATCACCAAGGTCGACTTGCCGCCCGAGGGCGGCCCGAGCAGCAACAACAGGCGGCGCCCGACCTCGGAGCCGGCGGCGGCGGCCTTGAAATAGTCGGCCACGCGCGCCAACGCGTCGTCGATGCCGAACAGCTCGTCCGCGAACAGGCTGCAGCGCAGTTTGCCGTCCTGGTCCTCGCTGCCGCTCCAGCGCAGCATGTCCCAGATGTACTGGTGCGAACTGCGCGCGAAGCGGCATGGCGAGGCCGGTAGCACCTGCTGCATGAATTGCGAGAAACTGCCGGTCCAGTGCCCGGCCCGGTGCTGGCGCGTGAAGGCGAGCAGCCGTTCCTGGAACTGTGCCTGGCCTGTTGCTTGATCTTGATCCATCGTCGTCTTTCCTCCAGCGCCCGGACGCGGGGCACTTCGGAGTATGGTCCGACGTCTGGCAGGTCGCCTGATCTGCCTCAAACGGGAAAACGGATTTTTATGGCCGCAAACCGGTCGCGCCGTCCCGTCCCAGGCAAAAAAAAGCCGCGGCACCGAAAGGTGTCGCGGCGCGTGGCCGGGGGCGGACGCGATTTAGCGCGGCGCGTAGTTGCCGCT
>DATMSN010000742.1:0-7790 GCA_035565375.1 Duganella sp.
CCGCGCAGCTGGTTGTCGACGCGGCGCGATTCGTGGCGCTCGGTGCCGACGATATGCAAACCGCCGGCGGCGACCACTTGCTCGTGCAAGGCTTGCCAGCCGTCGCGCAGCGCCTTGGCCTGCGCCGCCTTGTCGGCGTCGCTCAGCTCCGGATTGGCTTCGACGAACTGGATCTGCTTTTCGACGTTGCCGCCCAAAACGATGTCGGTGCCGCGGCCGGCCATGTTGGTGGCGATGGTGATCGCCTTCGGGCTGCCCGCCTGGGCGATGATTTCCGCTTCGCGGGCGTGCTGCTTGGCGTTCAGGACGTTGTGCGGCAGGCCGCCCTTGGTCAGGATGCTCGACAGCAGCTCCGAGTTCTCGATCGAGGTGGTACCGACCAGCACCGGTTGGCCGCGGTCGTAGCATTCGCGGATTTCCAGCATCATGGCGTTGTACTTCTCCGCCGCCGATTTGTAGACCTGGTCCTGGCGGTCCTTGCGCTGCGAAGGACGGTTCGGCGGAATGACGACCGTTTCGAGGCCGTAGATTTCCTGGAACTCGTAGGCCTCGGTGTCGGCGGTGCCGGTCATGCCGGCCAGCTTGGCGTACATGCGGAAGTAGTTCTGGAACGTGATCGAGGCCAGGGTCTGGTTCTCGTTCTGGATCTTGACGCCCTCTTTCGCCTCGACCGCCTGGTGCAGGCCGTCGGACCAGCGGCGACCCGTCATCAGGCGCCCGGTGAATTCGTCGACGATGACCACTTCGTTGTTCTGCACCACGTAGTGCTGGTCCTTGAAGTACAGCGCGTGCGCGCGCAGCGCCGCGTACAGGTGGTGCACCAGGGTGATGTTGGCCGAGTCGTACAGCGAGGCGCCTTCCGGCAGCAGTCCCATTTGCGTCAGGATCGCCTCGGCCTTTTCGTGGCCGGCCTCGGTCAGCAGCACCGAATGGGCTTTCTCGTCCTTGATGTAGTCGCCGGGGACTTCGACCTTGCCCTTGCCGTCGTGCGTCTCTTCGCCGATCTGCTGCGTGAGCATCTTCGGCAGCTCGTTGATCTTGTGGTACAGGTCCGTGTGGTTCTCGGCCTGGCCGGAGATGATCAGCGGGGTGCGGGCTTCGTCGATCAGGATCGAGTCGACTTCATCGACGATGCCGAAGTTGAGCGCGCGCTGGACGCGGTCGCTCGCCTCGAACACCATGTTGTCGCGCAGGTAGTCGAAGCCGAATTCGTTGTTGGTGCCGTAGGTGATGTCGGACGCGTACGCCGCCTGCTTGGTGGCGTGCTCCATCTGCGACAGGTTGATGCCGGTCGTCAGCCCGAGCCAGGCGTACAGCTTGCCCATGGTCTCGGCGTCGCGCTGGGCCAGGTAGTCGTTGACCGTGACGATGTGCACGCCCTTGCCCGACAGCGCGTTCAGGTACGCCGGCAAGGTCGCGGTCAGGGTCTTGCCCTCGCCCGTGCCCATCTCGGCGATCTTGCCGAAGTGCAGAACCATACCGCCCAGCAATTGCACGTCGAAATGGCGCATCTTGAAGACGCGCTTGCTCGCCTCGCGGCAGACGGCGAAGGCCTCGGGCAACAGCGCGTCGAGCGGCTCGCCATTGGCGATGCGCGCCTTGAAGGCGGGCGTCTTGGCCTGCAGCTCGGCATCCGACAGTTTTTCCATCGCGGGCTCGAGCGCATTGATCTCGCGTACCGTTTTTTGGTATTGCTTGAGCAGTCGCTGGTTGCGGCTGCCGAAAATCTGGGTCAGTAATGACATGCTTGAATTCTTGAAAAAACGCCGTTAAAAAAAGCTCTGTAGGTGGAAAACGCCTTACCGCACGGAGTTCGACTATGGCAAAAGACGGTGATTTTATCATGCGTCCGTCCCAAGGTTGGGTTATTGGCCTATATAACAATAGCCCAGACGTGAACAATGTCACAAAATCAACCTATTGTACCCGTCGGCGGACCGGCGGACACGGCGGGCGGATGACGGGAACCGGGCGTTGTGATATGTTCCGCCGCATGCGATTCAATTCCTCCAACGTCTCGATCAACCGCCGCACCCCCGTCGGGGCGACCGACTTCCTGCGCCGCGACGACAAGCTGGCGGCCATGCTGCCGGCCATCGAGCGCATGGCGGCGCTGCAAAAAGATTGCGCGACGGCGCTGCCGGCGATGTTCAAGTATTGCGAGATCCTGGCCTTCGAGGGCGGACAGCTGACGTTGTCGCTGCCGAACGCCGCGCTCGCGGCCAAGCTCAAGCAGCAAATCCCGAAGTTGCAGGAAACGCTGGCGCGGCGCGGCTGGCAGGTGCACGGCGTCAAGCTCAAGGTGCAGATGACCAAGCCGGCCGAGATCAAGGAGCAGATGCGGGCGCTGTCGCTGCCGGAGGCGGCCGTGACCGCCTTCGACCAGTTGGGCGAAACGCTGGAGGACACGCCGCAGAACGCCACGCTGATCGCGGCGTTGAAGGCCATGGTGGCGCGGCGGCGCGGCTAGTTTAAGTTAGCGCCCACTCACGCGCCATCTGGCGCAGATACGACGGCGGCGCCGATTCATTGGTCTCGAACGAGACGATTTCGTAGGCGTCCGGATGCTTGAGCAGCTCGAGCAGCAGCTGGTTGTTCAGCGCGTGGCCGGACTTGTGCGCCTCGTAGCTGGCCAGCAGCGGATGGCCGACCAGATACAAATCGCCGATGGCATCCAAAATCTTGTGCCGCACGAACTCGTCGTCATAGCGCAGCCCGTCCGAATTCAGTATCCGGTACTCGTCCATCACGATGGCGTTCTCCAGCGAGCCGCCGCGCGCCAGGCCGATGCCGCGCAGCATTTCCACGTCCTGCATGAAGCCGAACGTGCGCGCGCGCGCCACGTCGTGCACATACGAGACGTCGCCGAAGTCGACGTTGGCGCGCTGCTGCGTGCCGTCGACGGCCGGATGGTTGAACTCGATGAAAAAGTCCAGCTTGAAGCCGTTGTGCGGGGTCAGGCGCGCCCATTTTTCCTTGTCGCCCTTGCCTTCGCGCACCTCCACCGGTTTCAGCACGCGGATGAATTTCTTCGCGGCGGGCTGCTCGAGCACGCCTGCCTGCTGCAGCAGGAACACGAACGACGACGCCGAGCCGTCCATGATCGGGATTTCCTCGGCGCTCACCTCGATGTACAGGTTGTCGATGCCGAGGCCGGCGCAGGCCGACATCAGGTGTTCGACGGTCGACACGCGGGCGCCGTCCTTGACCAGCACCGACGCCATGCGGGTGTCGCCGACGGCCATGGCGCTGGCCGGGAATTCGACCACGGGCGACAGGTCGACGCGGCGGAAGACGATGCCGGTATCGGGCTCGGCCGGGCGCAGGGTCAGTTCGACCTTGGTGCCGGAATGCAGGCCCACACCCGTGGTGCGGACCAGTTCTTTGATGGTGCGTTGTTTTAACATGGACTGATTATAGCGAAGTTGAGATCGCCGCGCCGCGCCGGCGTTTCCCTCAATCAAGGATGCTCGGCCTCGACATGCACCGCCTCGCGCCGCACCAGATAGATGCCGCTGGCGATGATGATGCCGGCGCCCAGCAGGGTGTAGCCGTCCGGCAGCGTCTGCCACAGCAGCCAGTCGATCGCCACGCCCCAGGCCAGCGCCGAATACTCGAACGGCGCCACCACCGACGCCTTGCCGGTGCTGAAGGCCTTGGTGATGGCCAACTGGCCGAAAAACCCCGACAACGCCAGCGCCAGCAACACCCAGCCATCCTCGGCGCGCACCGGCACCCAGCGCTGGTACGACAGCGCCACGGCGCCGGCCGCCATCATGGTCAGCAGCCAGAACATCATCGACTCGGTGCTGTCGGTGCGCGCCAGCACGCGGGCGGCGATGGCCGACATCGCGTAGCAGGCCGCCGCGCCGAGCACGGCCAGGCCGCCCAGGGTCAGGAAGCCGGTGCCTTCCGGACGCAGCACCACCAGCACGCCGATCAGGCCGACGACGATGGCGACCCATTGGCCGGGGCCGACCTTCTCCTTCAACACGAACACCGACAGCGCCGTGATCAGCGACGGCGCGATGAAGAAGATCGAATACGCCTCGGCCAGCGACAGCGACTTCAGGCCGAAGGCGAAGGTGGTCAGCATGGCGATGCCGAGCACGGCGCGGAAGATCTGCATCGACCAGCGCACGCGGAAGATGCCGCGGAAGGCGCCGCGATAGATGATGTAGCCGCACAGCAGCGGTAACGAGCTCAGCGCCCGCAACGCCGTCACCTGCATGGCCGGATAGCGGGCGGACAGCAGCTTCATCGCCGTGTCCATCAGCGAGAACATGGCCACGGCGATCAGCATCGCGTAGATGCTGTGCAGGTTTTCTTTGCGGGAGATGGTGGAAACGGAAGACAGAGGAAGCTCCTTGCTACAGGCCCGGCTCGGGCCACTGGGAACGTCATCATGGCGACGTCCGGAGCCAGGACCGCGGAGAGCAACGAATGGTCATCGGCCGCGCGATCGATACCGATTATAGCAAGTTGATAATTGCTTTGCAGCAGGCGGGCAGTTCGACAGCGTGAACAGGAATGTATTCATCGCCGACAGCCAGGCTGTCTCGCCAGCAAACGGAATTTTTTCCAGCCGGGCCGTCGAATTCGTGCGCCCTCATTCGTCGTCACCATGAAATACCCTTCATTCATCCACTTTTCGACATGGGGACGTCATGAACAAACAGATCATCTTCAACCTCGCGGTCAAGGACCTCGAGCAGTCCAAGGCCTTCTTTTCCGCCTTGGGGTTCGGCTTCAATGCGGAATACAGCAACGAGAACTCGGCATTCATGGACATCGTGGACGGCAGCATTCATGCCATGCTCATGACGGAGCCGTTCTTCCGGTCCTTCATCGACAAGCCGCTGGCACGGGCCAAGGAAGCCAACGAAGTCATCATCTGCCTGAGTTGCGAAAGCCGGGAGGAAGTGGACAGCCTGATCGCCAAAGCCGTCGCCGCCGGGGGCCGCATCCCGCACCCGCCCGAGGACCTCGGCTTCATGTACGACCAGGGCTTCGAGGACCTCGACGGCCACCTGTGGAACCTGGTCTGGACGGCGCCACGGGCCTGACCCCGCCAAGCCGCCGCCCTTGCTCGGACAGTCTCGCCCCGCCCCGGATTTTTCCGAAAAAATCCTAGCGCCGGCGCCTACGTCCACGCGGCATGCGTGGTGACAGGCGCCGCGCCTCGGCCGTCATAAGCTGGCTTGACCCAGGGAGGACGACGATGGCCATCGAAACGATCGACGAAGCATTCCAACCCACCGCCAGATCCACGCCGGAAGGCTACGTCCACGCCGACGACCCGACGCACGCGCACCCGCACGAACACCCGCACGGCTGGCGCCGCTGGCTGTACGCCACCAACCACAAGGACATCGGCACGCTCTACCTGTGGTTCGCGCTGGTGATGCTGATGGGCGGCGGCCTGCTGGCCATGCTGATCCGGGTCGAGCTGTTCCAGCCCGGCCTGCAATTCTTCCAGCCCGAGTTCTACAACCAGATGGTCACCATGCACGGGCTGGTGATGATCTTTGGCGCCATCATGCCGGCCTTCGTCGGCTTCGCCAACTGGATGATCCCGCTGCAGATCGGCGCCTCCGACATGGCCTTCGCGCGCATGAACAACTTCTCGTTCTGGCTGCTGCCGCCGGCCGCGCTGCTGTTGACGGCGTCGTTCTTCAGCCCCGGCGGCGCCACCGCCGCCGGCTGGACCTTGTACCCGCCGCTGTCGGTGCAGATGGGCGCCGGCATGGACCTGGCCATCTTCGCCGTCCACCTGATGGGCTTGTCGTCGATCATGGGCGCGCTCAACATCATCACCACCATCCTCAACCTGCGCGCCAAGGGCATGACCCTGATGCGCATGCCGATGTTCTGCTGGACCTGGCTGATCACCGCCTACCTGCTGCTGGCCGTCATGCCGGTGCTGGCCGCCGCCGTCACCATGGTCCTGACCGACCGCCACTTCGGCACCACCTTCTTCAACGCCGCCGGCGGCGGCGACCCGGTCATGTACCAGCACGTGTTCTGGTTCTTCGGCCACCCGGAGGTGTACATCCTGATCCTGCCGGCGTTCGGCATGATCTCCGAGATCATCCCGGCGTTCTCGCGCAAGCAGCTGTTCGGCTACGCGTCGATGGTGTACGCGGCCGGCGCCATCGCCATCATCTCCTTCATCGTCTGGGCGCACCACATGTTCACCACCGGCATGCCGATCGCCGGCCAGCTGTTCTTCATGTACGCCACCATGCTGGTGGCCGTGCCCACCGGCGTCAAGGTGTTCAACTGGATCGCCACGATGTGGCGCGGCGCCATGACGTTCGAGGCGCCGATGCAGTTCGCCGTCGGCTTCCTGTGGGTGTTCACGATCGGCGGCTTCTCCGGCCTGATCCTCGCGGTGGCGCCGATCGACGTCCAGGTGCAGGACACGTATTACGTCGTCGCCCACTTCCATTACGTGCTGGTGGCCGGCTCGCTGTTCGCGCTGTTCGCCGGCTACTACTACTGGGTGCCGAAGTGGACCGGGCACATGGTCGACGAATGGCGGGCCGGCTTCCACTTCTGGAACTCGCTGATCTGGGTCAACGTCACCTTCTTCCCGATGCACTTCCTGGGGCTGGCGGGCATGCCGCGCCGCTACGCCGACTACTCGACCCAGTTCACCGACTTCAACCAGGTGGCCACGGTGGGCGCCTTGCTGTTCGGGCTGACGCAGGTATACTTCCTGTTCGCCATCGTGCTGCCGACCATCCGCGGCGGCAAGCCGGCCCCGGCCAAGCCGTGGGAGGGCGCCGACGGCCTGGAATGGACGGTGCCCAGCCCGGCGCCGTTCCACACCTTCGAAAAACCGCCGGCGGTGGTGTGAACGGGAGCGAGCGATGCCGCGCGATGTGCCCTCCGAACGACGCAGCTGGCTGTTGCAACGGCGCGCCGTGCTGCGCCGGCCGCAGTTGCTGCTGCTGTTCGCCACCCTGTGCGGCCCGACCGTGGGAATCAGCATCGCCTTCGTCTACTTCGGCTACTGGCACATGCTGGCGTACGCGCTGCTGGAGATGGCCGCGCTGGGCGCCTGCCTGCTCCACTACGCCCGCCACCTCGACGACTACGACCGCATCGACATCTCGGAGAGCGCGATCGTCGTCGAACAGCGCCGCGCGAGCCGGCGCAGCCGCCTTCAGCTCGACCTTTGGACTACGCGCCTGCTGCCGCCAGCGGGTGATGGTGACCCGATCCGCCTCGACGACCGCCACGATCACATGGTGGTCTTGGGAAGTTTTCTCGGCGCGGCCGAACGCCGCCACCTCGCCGCTGAACTAGGTCAATGTTTGCGCAGCAGACCAGGCTGAGTCGGCGCCATCGTTGCCCAACTCCAGGGTCAACTCCAGGGTCAGGTCCACCATTGCTACACGATCTCGACGCTATGGCCGCCGACGGCTCATCCATGGCCGATTACGCCTTCGGCTAATCCGCGCTACGTGGTTCCGTGGCATTTTTAATTCCGTGGCGGGAATCGCGTTAGTGGTGGTTCATCGCCGTTTAAACCGGCAGCAGCATCACCAGCTTCAAATCGTGCCGCTTGGCCAGATGCAAGGTCACCTGATTGAAGCTGAGCTCGGCCCCCGCCGGCGGCTGGAAACGCCGCAGCCCGCCTTCCCTGCCGACCACATCCTGTAGCCGCCACAGCTCGCGGAACTCGGCGCTGTCGCGCGCCACGTCCGCGATCAGTTGCCGTACGGCCGGATGGTCCGCGTGCTTGCCGATGTCGGCGCGGAACTCGGCCACCAGCCGCCGCG
>DATMSN010000743.1:0-1567 GCA_035565375.1 Duganella sp.
GCCGCCCCGGCGCCGCCCGCCGGCGACGCCGTCCCTCCCACGGCGAACCGCCAGTTCCAGCAGGCCTCCGCCGGCAACGTGGACGACGCCTACAACGCGCTGAAAAGCTACCTGATGCTGGTCGATAAATCGCACGCGGAACCCGGCCATCTGAACGATCAACTGACCCGCTACTGGCGCGTGTGGCTGGAAAACCACCGGGGCGCGATGCCGCGCGAGCAGATGATCCACAGCGCCGAGCGGCTGATGACCTTCTACCTGGCGCAGATCGTGGACCCCTCGTGGCCGCGCGTGGAGCCGAAGCTGGCGCTGATCGACCAGGCGCGCGAAAACCTCAAGCGCGTGGTGCGCGGCATGCCGGCGCGGGAGCGCGTCTATGCCGACATCCGCGCCCGCGCCAATACCCGCTTCCCCGCGATGACGGTGGCGCGCATGGTCGGCGAGCAGGATCAGGCGCTGGTCACGGGCAGCCACGCGATCGCCGGCGCCTACACCCGCGAGGCGTGGGAGAAGTACGTGCGGGACGCCTTCCGCGAAGCGGCGACGCACGAACTGCAAAGCGCCGACTGGGTGCTGAAAACCGCCGCGCGCGACGATCTGACGCTGGAAGGCAGCCCGGAGCAAATCCAGAAGGGACTGACCGATTTGTACAAGGCCGATTACGCGCGCGAATGGCAGAAGTTCGTGCAAGGCGTCACCATCGCCAACCTGAACGGCTTCGACGCGGCGGTCGTCGCCATGAACCGCCTGGGCGATCCGCAATCGTCGCCGATATCGAAGCTGCTCACCACCATCCATCAGCAGACGTCGTGGGATAACCCGGCGGTGATGAGCACCGAGCTCAAAGAGGCGCAGTCGGGCTTCGTCAACTGGATCAAGAACAGCGTCATGCAGCGCGCGCCGTCGCAGATCAACGTCGATGTGCAGTTCGAGCAGGCGCGCGTGGATAAGCCCATGGGGCCGATCGGCCGGGAATTCGCCGGCGTCGGCAAGCTGGTCGCCGCCAAGGACAAGGATGCGTCGTTGATGCGCGCCTACATGGATACCTTGTCCAAGCTGCGCAGCCGTCTTAATCAGTTGAAGAACCAGGGCGACCCCGGTCCGGGCGCGCGGCAGTTCATGCAGCAGACGCTCGAAGGCACCGGTTCGGAGTTGGCCGACGCGCTGCGCTACGTCGACGAGCAAATGCTGACAGGGATGAGCGATTCGCAAAAAATGGCGATCCGTCCGATCCTGGTGCGGCCGCTGATGCAGACCTTCGCGGTGCTGGTCGGACCCGCCGAGGCGGAGATCAACAAGACCTGGCTGGCGCAGGTCTATGAGCCGTTCCAGCGGTCGCTGGCCAACAAGTACCCGTTCTCGCCCAACGCCCGCATCGAGGCGGCCAGCAGCGAGATCGCGCAGTTCTTCGGCCCGGATGGGTTGATCGCCAAATTCGCCACCACCGCGATGGGACCCTTGGTGCTGCGCCGTGGCGACGTGCTGGCGCCGCGCACCTGGGCCGACATGGGCATCACGCTGGCGCCGCAAACGCTGGCGCGCTTCCCCGGCTGGATCGCGCCGATCG
>DATMSN010000744.1:0-2160 GCA_035565375.1 Duganella sp.
CTGAAGTCGCAGCTGGAGAACCTCAGCCGCGCCGGCGACGCCGCCTGGGCCGGCCAGGTCAAATCGATGCTCAAGCGCCTGTCCGGCGTCGACCGCGCCAAGCTCGGCGCCGACGCGCAGATCCGCTACGACACCATCCGCTACGCCGCCAACGAAGGCCTGGAGGGCTTGCGCTTCTCCTACGGCGGCGCCGCCGCCGGCTTCAATGGCGGCACCTCGCCCTTCCCCGTCACCCAGCAGGACGGCGCGCTGACCCGCGTGCCGGAGTTCCTGCACTCGCAACACCAGATCGCCGACGCCGCCGACGCCGAGGCCTACCTCGACCGGGTGACCGGCATGGCGCGCATGCTGGACCAGGAAAGCGCGCGCATCGCCGACCAGGCCGGCCGCGGCATCCTGCCGCCCAATTTCATCGCCCGCACCGCGCTGGGGCAGATGCAGGACTACCGCAAGACCGCCGTCGCCCAGCAAAAGCTGGTCACCTCGCTGACCGAGCGCACCCAGAAACTGGGCCTTGCCGGCGACTGGGACGCGCGCGTCACGCGGCTGGTCGAAACCCAGGTCTACCCGGCGCTGGAGCGCCAGATCGCCACCTACACCAAAGCCACGGCCAAGGCCACCGACGTCGCCGGCGTTTACCGCCTGCCGGACGGCGCGGCCTACTACGAGTGGGCGCTGCGCCTGGGCACGTCGACCAACCTGAGCGCGCGCGAGGTGCACGCGATCGGCCTGGAACAGAACAAGATGCTGCAGTCGCGCATCGACGCCATCCTCAAGGCGCAGGGCATCACGCAGGGCACCGTCGGCGCGCGCCTGCTGTCGCTGTCGAAGGACCCGAAGCGCTTCTACGCCGACAACGACAAGGGCCGCGACGAGCTGATCGCCTACTGCAACGACCGCATCGACGCCGTGCGCGCGCTGATGCCCCGGATCTCCAACATGAACATGAAGGCCCCGCTGGAGGTGCGGCGGGTGCCGGTCGACATCGAGGCCGGCGCGCCGCTCGGCTACATGAACTTCGCCGCGCTCGACGGCTCGCGCCCGGCGATCTATTACATCAACCTGAAGTCGACCACCCTGTGGCCGAAGTCCGAGATCGCCACCTTGACCGCGCACGAGGGCTTGCCGGGCCATGCCTGGCAAGGCGCCTATCTGGCCGAGCACCACGACGAGCTGCCGCTGATTTCCTCGCTGATGGGATTCAACGCCTTCACCGAGGGCTGGGCGCTGTACGCCGAGCAGCTGGTCGACGAATTCGGCCTGTACGCCAACGATCCGTTCAGCCAGATCGGCTACCTGCAGGCGCAGCAGTTCCGCGCCTGCCGCCTGGTGGTCGACACCGGCATGCACGCGATGAAGTGGACGCGCGAGCAGGCGATCCGCTTCCTGGTCGAGAGCACCGGCCGCGGCGAACAAGCGATGACCAGCGAAATCGACCGCTACACGGTGTCGCCGGGCCAGGCCTGCGGCTACAAGGTGGGCCACAACGAGATCCTGCGCCAGCGCGAACGCGCCAAGGCGGCGCTGGGCGCGCGCTTCGACCTGCCCGGCTTCAACGACGCGCTGGTGCAAAGCTGCGGCGTGCCGCTGACGGTGCTGCCGACCGTGATCGACCGCTACATCGCGGGCCTGAAAAAGGCCTGACCCGCGCCATGAAGACCATCGCAGTCATCGGCGGCGGCATCACCGGGGTCACCACCGCCTACGCGCTGGCCAGGCGCGGCCTGCGCGTCACGCTGCTCGAGCGCCACCGCTATCCGGCGATGGAGACCTCGTTCGCCAACGGCGGCCAGCTGTCGGCCTCCAACGCCGAGGTGTGGAACCACGGCGCCACCGTGGCCAAGGGCTTGAAATGGATGCTGCGCAAGGACGCGCCGCTGCTGCTCAACCCCAAACCGAGCTGGCACAAGCTGTCCTGGCTGGCGGAATTCATCGCCGCCATGCCGGACTACCGCGACAACACCATCGCCATCGCCCGGCTGGCGGTGGCCGCGCGCGAGCATTTGTTCGGCTGGGCCGAGGAGGAGCGCATCGAGTTCGACCTCAAACGCGCCGGCATCCTGCACATCTACCGCGACCGCGCCGACTTCGAGCACGGCGAGCGCGTCTCGCTGCTGCTGGCGCAGGGCGGCGTGGGCCGGCGCAGCGTCACCCCGGAGG
>DATMSN010000745.1:0-2566 GCA_035565375.1 Duganella sp.
GGCGCGCAGGATGGCGGCGCTGCCGCGCAACTCCTCGAGCGGCATCAGCAGCTCGGCGGCGCGCGCCGGATGCTTGCGGAACAGGCCCAGCGCGTCGCCGGTCAGCATCGTCAGCGGCGTCGACAGCATGTCGTCGCTGAAACCGATCTTGCCGATGTCGTGCAGCAGCGCGGCGATGAACACGTCCTGGCTTTCCTTGGCGTCGAGCTCGAGGCGCGCGCACAGCTGGCGCGCCAGGTCGGCCACCTGGCGCGCGTGGCCGGGCTGGTTGTGTGCGCGCAGCTCGATCATCGTCGAGAAAATCTTGATGGTGGTGACGAAATTGGTTTTGAGCTTGTTGTTGGCCGCCATCGTGGCATCGTGCTCGACCTTGAGCAATCTGGTGCGCGCCTCGACCTTGGCCTCGAGGCTCTGGTTGAGCAGCTTGAGCTCCTCGTTCTGGCGCAGCGCCAGCGCCTCGAGGCGCTGCTTGTCGAGTTCGAGCTGGCGCCGCTCGAGCGCGTGGCGCACCAGCAACAGCATGTCGCCGTCTTCCCACGGCTTGGTGATGTAGCGGTAGATCTCGCCGCAGTTGATGGCGTCCTGGATCGACTGGATGTCGGAGTAGCCGGTCAGCAGGATGCGCAAGGTGTCGGGCCAGCGTTCGCGCACCTGGGCCAGGAAGCGCGCGCCGTCCATCTCGGGCATGCGCATGTCGGAGATGACCAGGTCGACCGCCTCCTTCTCCAGCACCTGCAGGCCCAGCGCGCCGCCCTCGGCGGTGAGCACGCGGTAGCCGTTGGCGCGGAACAGGCGCCGCAGCGACGACAGGATGTTCGGTTCGTCGTCGACGCACAGCACGGTGGCGGGCGAGGCCGGGGCGTTGGGCGAGAGCGACGGGGAATGCGCTTGATTCATGGGGTGGGGTCCTCGGTGGCGGCCGCCTGGCTGATCGGCAGCCGCACGCGGAAGCGGGTGCCCTGGCCGAGCGCGGTATCGACGTCGATACTGCCGCGGTGTTTTTGCACGATGCCATAGGCCAGCGACAGGCCCAGGCCGGTGCCCTTGCCGATCGCCTTGGTCGTGAAGAAGGGGTCGAAGATGCGCGACACGGTGTCCGGCGCGATGCCGCTGCCGTTGTCGCCGATCTCCAGCCAGACGTGGTCGCCGTCGCGGCCGGTGCGCACGGTGATGCGCCCGCGCTCGTCGCCGATCGCGTGGGCGGCGTTGACGATCAGGTTCATCACCACCTGGTTGATCTGCAGCGGCAGGCACTGGATGTCCGGGATGTCGCCGTATTCCTTGACGACGTCGGCCTTGTATTTGACCTCGTTGCTGACGATGTTGAGCGTCGAGTCGATGCCGCGGTGCAGGTCGGCCCAGACCCATTGCTGGTTGGCGTCCACGCGCGAGAAATCCTTGAGGTCCTGGACGATGTGGCGCACGCGCACGATGCCTTCGCCGGACTCGGCCATCAGGGTCGGGATGTCCTGGCGCAGGAAGTCGAGGTCGATGCGCTCGCGCATCGCGCGCAACGTGGCCGCGTCCGGCGCCGACAGCGACGGCTCGGCGCGCTGGTAAGCGTCGAGCATGCCGAACAGCTGGTCCAGGTAGTTTTGCAGCGTGCGGAAATTGGAGAAGATGTAGCCGATCGGGTTGTTGATCTCGTGCGCCACGCCGGCGGCCAGCTGGCCGATCGAGGCCAGCTTGTCGGCCTGCAGCAATTGCTGCTGGGCGCGCGACAGTTGCTGGTTGAGTTCGGTCAATTCCAGGTTGCTGCGGCGCAGCTCGGCCTCGGCCAGCAGGCGCTGGGCGATGTCCTCCTGCAGCTTGGCGTTCATCTCGGCGAGCTGGCCGGTGCGCTTATCGACCACGTGTTCGAGGTTGTCGTGGGCGCGCCGCAGCGCGTTCTCGGCCACGCGGCGCTCGGTGACGTCGAGCAAGGTTTCGATGGCGCCGACCACGCGGCCCTGGCCGTCGCGCAGCGGGGCGGCGGTGAAGTGCAGCCAGTGGCCGCTGACGCCGATGTTGGGGAAGAATTCCTCGACCTCGTAGGCGCCCGGGATCAGCGGCGAGCGTTTGCACTTGCCCGGGTAGTAGTGCTCGAGCTCGCGCTCGAGCTCCGCCGACGGCCCGCCCATGATCAAGTCCGCCAGCAACGGCCGCGGCCTGGCGTACAGCGCCTGCCAGTGGTTGGCGGTGCCGATCATGTCGGCCCGGGACCAGCCCAGCAGCTGCTCGCAGGCGCGGTTCCAGTGGGTGATCACGTGCTTGGTGTCGATGGCGAAGGTGGCCACCGGGTGGCCGTCGAAGAACGCCGACAGCGCGATGTCGCCGCCGTCGTCGGCGATCATGGACGTGGTCGCGTGGCTCATGGCGTCAAGGTCTGGCACATGTCGTGGAACAGTTGCTCGGCTTCGGCGAACGCGCCGGCCCAGGCGCCGTCGTCCAGGTCCAGCGCCTGCCACACCTGCAGCGACAGCGGCGGCACCTGGTCGTCCTCCTGGCCCGACATGTCGAGCGCGTGGGCCAGGATGTTGGCCAAATAGATGACCGTGGCCAGGGTCGGCGCGGCGCCGGCCTGGGC
>DATMSN010000746.1:0-2564 GCA_035565375.1 Duganella sp.
GCCAAGGTCCGCCGGCGGCCGGGCGGCCCGCGCGTGGCCGCCGTCATCGACCGTGGCTGCTTCAGTTCCTGCATGAATTTCGTCCAACAGATCTCGTCCATGTCCGACGCGGTGATCCTGGGCGAACCGACGATCGGCTACTCGCCGTATGGCGAGATCGGCCAATACAAGCTCCCCAGCGGCAGGGGCGCGATCGCGGTGCCGTCGGCGATCTACACGGCCTTCCAGGCCACGCGCGCACCGTTCGTGCCGACGGTGCGCTACGACGGCAACATGGCCGACGACGACAAGCTGATGGCATGGGTCAACAACACGCTAACCCGCATGACGACTCATAGCACGAAATAAACCCCGGAATCACGTAGGGCGGATTAGCGCAGCGTAATCCGCCAAGCTCAGTTCGCGGCTCCGCCCGGTCCGTGCGCAGCACGACTATCCTGCGGCGCCTGCGCACGCTCGACCAACCCGTAATCGCGCATCACCCCCGCGATGCGCAACCGGTAATCGGCAAACACCCCCGCCCTGCCCTGCGACTGCGCCGCGCGATGCTCCTCCGTGTTGCGCCACAGCCGCACCGCCTCCTCATCGCGCCAGAACGACAACGACAAGATCTTCTCGGGCTGGCTCAAACTCTGAAAGCGCTCGATGGACACAAAGCCATCGATCCCGGCCAGCAGCGGCGCCAGATCCGCCGCCAGGGCCAGATACCGCTGCCGCGCGTGACTATGCGGAACAACCTCGAAAATAACGGCAATCATGACCACCCCTCCGATCCGACATTAAAAAACTCCGGCAACCGCCCGTTGGCCGACAGCCGATAGTCCCAGCCCAGTCCCGCCTGCCCCAACGAGACCCGCCGCTCCAGCAAGTATCGTATCGCCGCCGTGGCGACAACAAATGCCAAGCTCTGCCCCGGACAGGCATGACGCCCGTGTCCAAAGCCAGGCGGCGGACGATCCTCCCGCTCCAACACAAACGCATCCGGCTGCGGATGAACCCGCTCATCGCGCCCGGCGGCGGCCAGCAACAGCAGGACGACGTCCCCCGGCCGTAGCGCCACGCCCGCCACGCAGGTCGCCTGCGCCACAAAGCGCCGCGTGTTCTGCACCGGAGGATCGAAGCGCGCCACCTCCCGCACCAGCGCCGCCGCCAATCCCGACTCGGCGCGCAGACGCTGTTCCAATCCAGGCTGGCCGAGCAAAGCCACGATGCAATTACCAATCAGCCCGGCCGTCGCTTCGTGGGTTTGCGACAGCAGGCCGATAACATTGGCGACGATCGCCTCCTGCCCGCTCCAGCCGGTCTGCGCGGCCTGCCGGCACACCTCCCCCAGCAGCGTGCCCGGTAGCGCCGAACCCGATCGCACCAGCTCGCCGAAGCGTCGGTTCAGGGAACGCGCGGCGGCATCCGCTTCGGCCAATTGTTCCGGCGTCGACAACGGCGACAGGCACCGCACGAACTGCGCCACCCATCGCGCCACCAGCGGCAGTTCCGCACGGCCAACGCCGAGCAGATCGGCCATGACACAGGTGGGCAAGTCGAACAGCCAGCGCGTGAGGGCGGCGCCATCGGCCAGAACATGCCGCTCCTCCAGCATGGCCGCCAGTCGACGGGTTTTATCGGCAACGGCCGCCAGGTCCATCCCGGCCAGCGCCTGCCCGATGGCGCGCTTGGGGCCCGCATGCGCGGCGCCATCGTTCATGCGCATCAATCTTGCGAAGACGCCCCCGGCGTCGCCACTTGCGATAGCACGGGGGACCGGCTCGGCGATGGGGCGCACCAGACAGTGCGGATTGTCGAATACCTCTTGGACGACCTCCGCCCGGCTGGCGATCCACAGTCTCAGATCGGCGTCGAAATACATTGGAGGGCCTGCCATCGATTGCCGGTAATAAGGATAGGGATCGCGGTGGCTGGCGGCGGCAACGGCATTGGATGGATGCATGGACGATTTCTGTAGGAGGGCGGCGCGGGTGCCGCCCGGGAAACGTCCATCTTACGGATCGAGACCCGGCGACACTTCGCTCAGTACCGAAGCATCGCCTCGGTGCCACGGAGATAACCGTACAGGACGTCGTCCTTACGCATCGGGAGGAATTTCACGATGCAGGGAATCACTTCACGGCACAGTTTGTGATCCCCGCTGGTGAATCACCGATCGCTGGAAGCGGCCGCCGGGGCGGGGCCGTCCGACCAACGCTGTATCATGTCGCGAAAATGCGTGGCGGTGAAGGGCTTGCTGAGATAATCGTCCATGCCGGCGTCCAGGCAGCGCTGGCGGTCGCCGTCGACCGCGCTGGCCGTGAGCGCCACCACCGGCACCCGCGGCCAGCCGTTTTCCGCTTCCACCTGGCGCAGCAGGCCACAGGCTTCGTAGCCATTCATCACCGGCATCATGCAGTCCATCAGCACCAGGTCGTGGCGCCGCCGCGCGAACGCGTCGACCGCCTGCCGGCCATCCTCGACCAGTTCGGCGTGCCACCCCATTTTGGCCAACAGCACGCACGCCAGTTGCCGGTTCATTTCGTTGTCGTCGGCCACCAGCGCGGTGCGCACGACGCCCG
>DATMSN010000747.1:0-2155 GCA_035565375.1 Duganella sp.
CGCCATCGCGAGCAAGCTCGCTCCCACAGGTAAGTGTTACAGGCCCAGTAGCTGCAACCGCTGGCGCACGGATGCTTCGATCCCGGCCTCGTCCAAGCCACACTCGGCCAGCATCTGCGCCGGCTTGGCGTGTTCGACGTAGATGTCCGGCAGGCCCAGGTGCAGCACCGGCTTGAGGATGTTCTCCCGGGCCAGGAATTCACTGACCGTCGCACCGGCACCGCCCATGATGGCGTTTTCCTCGATGGTCACCAGCAGCTCATGGCCGGCGGCCATTTCGCGGACCAGGGCTTCGTCCAGGGGTTTGACGAAGCGCATGTCCACGACGGTGGCGTCCAGTGTCTGTGCGACTTTCATGGCCTCGGCCAGTTGTACGCCGAACACCAGCAGGGCGGTCTGCTTGCCCTGGCGGCGGAGCACGCCCTTGCCGATTTCAATCGGCTCCAGAGTGGCCTCGATGGTTGCGTTCGGTCCGCTGCCACGGGGATAGCGCACCGCCGCCGGGCCATTGAACAGATGGCCGGTGGTGAGCATCTTGCGCAGCTCGTTTTCATCGCTCGGGGTCATCACCAGCATGCCGGGGATGCAGCGCAGGAAGGAAAGATCGAAGCTGCCGGCGTGAGTCGGGCCGTCTTCGCCCACCAGGCCGGCGCGGTCGATAGCAAACAGCACATCGAGATTCTGCACTGCGACGTCATGCACCAACTGGTCGTAACCGCGCTGCAGGAAGGTCGAGTAGATCGCCACCACCGGCTTCATGCCCTCGCAGGCCAGGCCGGCGCCGAAGGTCACCGCGTGCTGCTCGGCGATGCCGACGTCGAAATACCGCTCCGGATATTCCTGCTCGAAGCGCACCATGCCCGAGCCCTCGCGCATCGCCGGCGTGATGCCGACCAGCTTCTTGTCGGCGGCGGCCATGTCGCACAGCCAGTTGCCGAAGACGTCGGTGTACGTCATCTTGCCGGGGGCGGCGGCCGGCTTGATGCCTTCGGCCGGATTGAACTTGCCCGGGCCGTGGTACAGGGTCGGCTCGGCCTCGGCCAGTTTGTAGCCCTGGCCTTTTTTGGTCACCACGTGCAGGAACTGCGGCCCCTTGAGCTGCTTGATGTTCTGCAGCGTCGGGATCAGCGAGTCCAGGTCGTGGCCGTCGATCGGACCGATGTAGTTGAAACCGAATTCCTCGAACATCGTGGCCGGCACCACCATGCCCTTGGCGTGTTCCTCCAGCCGCTTGGCCAGCTCCAGCACGGGACCGGGCAGCACCGATTTGCCGACGTTCTTGGCGGCCGCGTAGAACTGCCCCGACATCAGGCGCGCCAGGTAGCGGTTCAACGCGCCGACCGGCGGCGAGATCGACATGTCGTTGTCGTTGAGGATGACCAGCAGGTTGATGTCGTCCTGCACGCCGGCGTTGTTGAGCGCCTCGAACGCCATGCCGGCGGTCATCGAGCCGTCGCCGATGACGGCGATCGCGTGGCGGTGCTCGCCCTTGATCTTGGCCGCCTGCGCCATGCCCAGCGCGGCCGAGATCGACGTCGACGAGTGCGCGGTGCCGAAGGTGTCGTATTCGCTCTCGTCGCGCTTGGGGAAGCCGGAGATGCCGTTCAGCTGGCGCAGCGTGTGCATGCGCTCGCGCCGGCCGGTCAGGATCTTGTGCGAGTACGTCTGGTGGCCGACGTCCCAGACGATGCGGTCGTGCGGCGTGTTGAACACATAGTGCAGCGCCACGGTCAGTTCCACCGTGCCCAGGTTGGACGACAGGTGGCCGCCGGTCTTGGAGACCGAATCGAGCAGGTAGGCGCGCAGTTCGTGCGCCAGCGGCGTCAGTTGCGAGTACGCCAGTTTGCGCACGTCGGCGGGTGTATCTATATTTTGTAGCAATTTCATTTATGCCTTCCGCTGCACGATCAAATCCGCGAGTTCGCGTAACCGCAGAGCTTTATCTCCAAACGGCACGAGCGCTGCGTGCGCGTCGAGCCGCAATGTTTGCGCCAGCGCGCGCGATGGTTCCAGGCCCAGTATCGACACGTAGGTCGGCTTGTTGTCGGCGGCGTCCTTGCCGGCGGTCTTGCCCAGCGTGGCCGAATCGGCCGTCGCGTCGAGCACGTCGTCGACCACCTGGAACGCCAGGCCGATGGCGCGCGCGTAGGCGTCC
>DATMSN010000748.1:0-1849 GCA_035565375.1 Duganella sp.
CCGCCTGGCTGGGCGTGCGGCTCGACGCGGCGGCCAATGACGCCAACCCGCGCGGCATTGCCCGCATCAGCGCCGCCGGCAGCAAGGTGGCGGTATGGGTGGTGCCGGCCAACGAGGAGTTGATGATCGCCCGCCACACGCTGGCGATACTGGAGAATCTATGAACACGGAGACTGTTTTCCCGATCTTGGCCGGCAAGCGCGCGTTGGTGGTTGGCGTGGCCAACGAGCACTCGATCGCCTGGGGTTGCGCGCTGGCGTTCCGCAAGGCGGGCGCCGACGTTGTGCTGACCTATCTGAACGATAAGGCCAAGCCGCATGTGGCGCCGTTGGCGGCGCAAATCGATGCCCGCTTGCTGCCGCTGGATGTGACCCAGCCCGGACAGCTGGAGGCGTTGTTTTCGACGCTGGCCGCCGAAGGCAAGCTCGATATCCTGGTCCATTCGATCGCTTTCGCGCCCAAGGCGGATCTGCAGGGCGGCTTGCTCGATTGTTCGCTCGAAGGGTTTTTGCAGGCGATGGATGTGTCGTGCCATTCGTTCGTGCGGATGGCGAAGCTGGCGGTGCCGTTGATGACCGATGGCGGCACCATGTTCGCGATGAGCTATCACGGCGCCGACAAGGTGGTGCCGAACTATAACGTCATGGGACCGGTGAAGGCGGCGTTGGAGGCGTCATGCCGCTATCTGGCCTACGAGCTCGGGCCGCGCGGCATCCGCGTGCACGCCATTTCCCCCGGCCCGCTGCGCACGCGGGCGGCGTCCGGCCTGAAGGACTTCGACCGCCTGCTCAACGACGCGGCGGCGCGGGCGCCGCTGGGGGAACTGATCGATATCGACGATGTCGGCGCGACCTGCGCTTTTCTGGCGACACCATACGCGCACCGCCTCACCGGCGGCACGGTGTACGTGGACGGCGGCTTGAATATCCTTGCCTGACGGCGGGGTGTCAGGACTCCAGCGCTTGCCGCGCCAGGAACGCGTGGATCTGCGACACCACTGCGGCGCCTTCGCCGACGGCGGCCGCCACCCGCTTGGTCGAGTTGGCGCGCACGTCGCCGATGGCGAACACGCCCGGCACGCTGGTCTCCAGGCTGGCCTGCCGGCTTTCGAGCGAGCAGCCCGGCGCGTCGTAGCCGGTCAGGATGAAGCCCTTGGCGTCGACCTCCACGCCGCAGTCGTCCAGCCAGCCGGTGTTGGGATCGGCGCCGATGAACAGGAACAGGCGCCGCACATCGTAGTCGGTTTCCACCCCGTCGCGGTTGTCGCGCACACGCACCTGCCGCAGCCCATCGTCGGCGCTGCCCTCCAGCGCGACGATCTCCGAGTGGGTGTGCAGCACGATATTCGGCGTCGCCTCGATGCGCTCGATCAGGTAGCTCGACATGGTCGACGCCAGGCTGTCCTTGCGGATCAACATATGCACCCTGGACGCGAAGCCGGACAGGAACACGGCCGCCTGGCCGGCCGAATTGCCGCCGCCGACGAGCACCACTTCCTCGCTCGCGCATAGTTTGGCCTCCAGCGGCGAGGCCCAGTAGTACACGCCCTTACCCTCGAATTGCGTCAGGTTGGCCAGGGAAGGGCGGCGGTAGCGCGCCCCGCACGACAACACCACGGTGCGCGCTTGCAGCCGTTGCAGGCTGCCGCACATTTCCACCCGCAGCGGATGGCTGTCGCATAGCAGCCGTCCCGCCGGCGCCGGTATCGCCAGCTCGACGCCGAATTTACGCGATTGCACGTAGGCGCGGCCGGCCAGCGCGCGCCCGGAGATCCCGGTCGGGAACCCTAGGTAGTTCTCGATCCGCGCGCTGGCCGCGGCCTGGCCGCCATACGCGCGCGTTTCCAGCG
>DATMSN010000749.1:0-3221 GCA_035565375.1 Duganella sp.
CCTTGCGCCAGGCGTCGAAGCCGCGCTGCGCCGCGGCCAGTGCGTGGTCGAGGTCGGCGATGCTGGCGTGGGCGACGCTGCCGATCGTCTGGCCGGTGGCCGGATTTAGTACCGGAATGGTCTTGCCGCCGGAGGCCTCGCGCCATTCGTTGTCGATCAACAGGCGGACGTCGGGATAGCTGGCATTGGTCATCGGTAATCTCCAATCAGGTGAAAAAACGCTGCGGTCGCCCGCATCCATCCTCTACTTTGCCAGAAATACGCCAACTCGGCATCGCGCCGCTTTTTCCCGGCGATTTTGGTGGACCGGACGCCGCCGGATGGCGCAAAATGGAGCCATCGCGTGAAAGGATCAGCAGACCATGAACTCGAACGTTGCAACATTGAAACTCGCGGCCGCGCCCGCCCTGAGCCGCACCGAGGAATCGCTGGCCACCCTGCGCGAATGGCAGCGGGCCGGCACCGTGCTGTCGTTCCTGTACGCGCGCTCGCTGGGTGGCTTGATGCAAACCGGACACGGGCGCATCGTCTCGCTGACCGACAGCGCGCTCACCGTCGATGCCGGCGGCTCTTCGTTGTTCGTTGTGCTGGCCGACGCCCGTTACGACGACAGCCCGCAAATGTTCTTCACGCCGGCCCTGAGCAGCCACTTCATGGTGCCTGGCGTCGGCATCAGCCTGGGCAACCACGACTGGCTGTTCTTCTCGGCCGATCAGATGCCGAAAGAGGCCATGCTGTCGCGCGACAACGTGCCGAAGATCAGATAGCCCGCCGGTTGCCGCGTTGCGCCGCCGCTACTTCAGTTGGCATCACTGCGACCCAGGTCCAGCGGTGCCCTGACGTTTGAAATCGCGCCTGTGGCTGAATCGTAATCATAGGGTATGTGAATTGTCACGGGAACTCTGCTGAAATCCTTCCCGTTTCGGGTGACAAGCGGCGCCCCGTGGGAAAGCGCGGTCGCTGCGATGATGGCATCAGGAAGCTTGATCTTGGGTGGCGTGACCAGTCCGCTACCGCGAACGGCGATTGACGCCTCCACAATCCGTGGGTCCAATTGGAGCACCGCAAACTCAGCGAGGACGGCATCGAGAATGGACTTATCTTGCGTGATATTCGTGTCAAAGACAATCAAAGCCATTCGGCTCTCAACTGATCCTGATATTCGGCACCATCCCGAGGAATGTCGGTACGGCTCTTCCAAAGACCTTCCGCCGCTTTGAGCGCCGCCGCACGCCTTCGGCGACGCTCCTCTTGCGGACTAAGGATCTGGTCCGGCTTGACGTCTGATTCCAGATGTTCACCGATCTTTGCTGGAGTATCCATTTTCACCTCCAAGTACCCAATTTGACCTTCAGTTTAGCCTAATCTGAACCCTCTGGGCGCATTGGCTTCCATGCCGACCGTCGCGCCTTTAAATCGGATCGAACATCTTGCGGTCGACATAGCACCAGCCCCACGTCTCGCCCGGTTCCTTCGAGCGCATGATGGGGTGGCCCGTTTCCGCGAAATGCTTGCTCGCGTGCTTGTTCTTCGAGTCGTCGCAACAACCGGTCTTGCCGCAGACCATGCACACCCGCAGGTGTACCCAGCTGTCGCCGATCTTCAGGCATTCCTCGCAGCCGGCGCTGTTGGCGCCGCGCGTGTGGATCAGGTTCAAGTGCGCGCAACTGTTGCCCATGGTGGCTCCTCCTTAAGATGTGCGGCCATCTTACCGCGCGCCGCCGCCCCCGCCCTCTGTCTTTTGACGGGCACCATACCAAGGTATAACTATCGGCGCCGCCCGATGTTGCGCAAAATGAGCTCATCAACAACACAGAGGAGCTCGACATGAACACTTCCGCATCCATCGTCATCGCCGACGTCCATCCCCTGATCCGCGCCGGCATGGCCTCGCTGATCGAATCGGCGGACAACTTCCACCTGCTGGGTCAGGCCAGCAGCGGCAGCCAGGCGGTTGAAATGTGCGAACGGTTGCAGCCCGACCTGCTGCTGATCGACCTGAACATGCCCGACTGCGACGGCATCGAGGCCATCGGCCGCATCAGCGCGCGCCGGCCCGGCGCCAAGATCATCATCCTCAGCGGCCAGGAGCGCGAGGAGGACGCCGACCGCGGCATGCGCGCCGGCGCCAGCGCCTACATGCTCAAGAGCGCGCCGCTCGACGACCTGATGGCCTGCATCCACACCGTGCTGTCGGGTAAAAAATACATGATGCCGGAACTGGCGCTGAAACTGGCCAGCCGCATCCACGGCAACCAGCTGACGCCGCGCGAACGCGACATCCTCGGCCACCTGGCCACCGGCATGAGCAACAAGGTCATCGCCCGCGCGGCCGGCATCGGCGTGGGCACGGTCAAATTCCACGTCAAGAGCATCATGTCCAAACTCAATGTCTGCACCCGGACCGAGGCCGCCATGGTCGCCGCGCGTCGCGGACTGGTGCATTTGGCGTGATCGGGTAGACTGTCCATTCAACAACAGGAGGCAATATGATAGATCGTCACGCGGCAACTTACATCCCCGTCAGCACGGAACGCACCAAGGCCGTGGTCAAGGAACTGCGCCCCGGCATGCGTGAAAAAATCGATGTGGTCAGCCTGGCCGACCCGAAGCGGCGCGCCGAGGTGGACGCCTGGATCGTCGCCGACGAGGACGGACCGGTGCACTTCATGTACCAGGACGGCCCCGGCGGCCACGAGGTGCAGTTCGGCTTTGCCGACGAGGTGCGCGAGACCATCGCCGAAGCGGAAACCGACCTGTAAGACGGCGCCGGCCGATGATCGAAGCGCAAAGCCCGTGATAAAATAATAATTTTTCCGGGAAGAAAAAATGATTGTCGGGATAGACCTCGGTACGACCAATAGCTTGATCGCGGTATGGGAGGACGGCGCGCCGCGCCTGATCCCCAACAGCCTGGGCGAGACGCTGACGCCATCGTGCGTCAGCCTCGACGAGGACGGCAGCATCCTGGTCGGCCGCGCCGCGCGCGAGCGTTTGCAAACCCATCCGGCGCGCACCGCCTCCGTGTTCAAGCGTTACATGGGCAGCGACAAGCTGATCCGGCTTGGCGAGCGCGAGTTCCGTCCCGAGGAATTGTCGGCGCTGATCCTGCGCTCGCTCAAGGAGGATGCCGAGGCCGTGCTCGGCCAGCCGGTCACCGAGGCCATCGTCACCGTCCCCGCCTACTTCTCCGACGCCCAGCGCAAGGCCACCCGCGCCGC
>DATMSN010000750.1:0-2340 GCA_035565375.1 Duganella sp.
CTGTCGGGCACGCCGGCCCGGCGCAGGTCCTCCCCGCTGAGCGGACGCAGATACTCGCCGCCCGCCGCCAGCAGTTGCCACAGGGCTTGCGGCGTTTCGGCGCCGCCGATACGGCAGCCCATGCCGATAATCGCGATGCGGCCCGCTTCGATCGTGCTGTCCATGCTTATGCTCCCGAGAGTTCGTCCTGCGGTGCCGGCTGCGGCCGGCGCTGGCGTTCAATCCGCACCAGCTTGCCGTGCTCCATCCAGACCAGCTGATCGGCCTGGTCGAAATAACGGTCGTCGTGGCTGATGACCAGCACCACCTTGCCGCGCTGGCGCAACTCGTCCAGCACGCCGGTATAGAAGCTGTGCTTGAATTCGGGATCCTGGTCGGCCGCCCATTCGTCGAACACGTACAGCTGGCGGTCCTCCAGCAGCGCCACCAGCAGGGCCAGGCGCTTGCGCTGGCCGGCCGACAGCGACACCGTCGACAGCCGGCCGTGCTCCAGGGTGACCTTGTGCGCCAGGCCCAGACGCTCCAGATACGCCGGCGCGCGCGCCAGCGCCGCCGGCGACAAGCCATACAGCCGCGTAAACAGGTAGAAATCCAGATAGATGGCGCTGATGTTCTGGCGCGCCTGGTACAGGTTGGCGGCGGTGATGGCGGTGCCGTCGAAGCGCAGCGCGCCGACGCTGGTCGTGTAGTGGCACGAAATGATCTTGGCCAGCGTGGATTTGCCGGAACCGTTGCCGCCGATCAGGAACGTCACCTGCCCCGCCGCCAGCGTCAGCGACAACGGGCCCACGCCGAAGCCATCCTGGCCGGCGTAGCGGTAGGCCACCTGGTCGAGCTGCACCTGTTCGCACGGGAGCGCGCCGCCGGCCTCCACCAGCTGTTCGCACGGCATGTCGGCCAGCAGCAGGCGCAACTGGCGCAGCGCCACCGCGCCCTGGATCAGCTGCGGCACGCTGTTGACGATGACGCCGATCGGGCCGATCACGTACAGCATGGCCATCACCACGCTCACCAGCAGCGCCGGCGCCAGGTCGTAGCGGCCGGTGGCGCCGTACGCCACGGCGCCGATCGCCAGGAAGCCGATCACGTTGCCGTACTGGATGGCCAGATGAAATACCGTGTAGCCCTTGTTCAGCAGGCGCACGGTCAGGCGTTCGTCCTGCTGCATGCCTTGGGTCATGAATTCGCTGTAGCGCGCCGCGTTCAGGCGCAGCTCTTTGGCGCCCAGCACCTGCGCCGTCACCGACTCCTGGATGGCGTCGCGCAGCGGCCGCGCCTTGCTGAAATACCGCTCGCCAAACACCAGCGGCAAGCGATAGCTGGCCACGCCGGCGACGATCACCGCCAGCACCAGCCAGAAGATTTTTTCATGCAGGAAGGCGATATACGCCAGCGCGCCGATGATGGTGCTGGCATTGATCAGCATGACCGGCAGGCTGGCGGCGCCCTCCACCAGGCTGGCGATGTCGACGTTGATGGCGGTCACCAGCCGCGCCGAGCCGATCCGCTCCAGCTGCTCGATCGGCAGCCGGCGGATGCGCTCGGCGAAGAACAGGCGCAGCGCGCTGGCGGCCTCCACCAGCACGGCGCCGAAAATATTCTGCGCCATGGCCTTGCTGACCACCACCAGCGCGCACAGCACCAGGAAGGCCAGCGCGAAACGGGGATGCGTGATTTCCCACGGTCCCAGCATCCACTTGCCGGCGGGGATGAAATCGACCAGCAGCGGGTCGGCCGGCGTGATGGAAATCAGCAGCAGCGGAATCAGCAGCGCATGGGCGATGCCGCCGGCGATCGCCGCCAGAATGGAAATGAATACCCGGTTCGGCGCCCGCGTCAGCAGGAAATGGAATTGTCCGCGCTGGAGCGAGTCCTCGGTCAAGGGAGAAGGCATGGGCGGGCTCAGTGTGGCGCTGCCGGCAGCAGCTGCAGGGTGGTGACGGCCGCGCCGCGCATCGGCAGCAGCTGGTTGGCCCGGTGCGGGGCCAGCAGGTCGTCGTAGTGGCGGTCCAGCGGATTGCCCGACTGGCCGGTGTCGATCGAGAAGCGCGCCGCGTCCATCTGGCCGAGGCCGATGACCTGGCGGTAGACCGCGCCCATTTGCTTGACATAGCCCTGGTCGCGCGAATACTCGCTGCCGGCCACGTCGACCGTGTAGCGTCCGCCCTCGGCCGCGATACGGCGGTCGAAGAACGGCGCCAGCAGCGGGTGGTTGCCGAACGGCTGGTGCGGGAACCGGCTCTGGTGGATCGCCCCCCACTGCCAGCCGGAGGGGGACGAACCGGCCAGCTTGCGCAACTCTTCCACGCTGTCGGCCAGCGCCGCGCGCGCCACGCCGTC
>DATMSN010000751.1:0-15959 GCA_035565375.1 Duganella sp.
GTTCCGCCGGCTGTCGCTGCGGATCGGCTCCAATGCCGCCGCGGCACGGCCGACCAACGAACGCATCGCCGCCGTCGAGCGGCGTCCGGACGCCGCGCTGGCGGCGCTGTACGTGCAGTACGGCCGTTATTTGCTGATGTCGTCGTCGCGCCCCGGCAGCCAGCCGGCCAACCTGCAGGGCCTGTGGAACGAGGGGAACAACCCGCCGTGGGGCTCCAAATACACCATCAACATCAACACCCAGATGAATTACTGGCCGGTCGAATCGGCCAACCTGGGCGAGTGCGTCGAGCCGCTGGTGCGCATGGTGGAGGATCTGTCGGTCACCGGCGCCGTCACCGCCCGCAAGGGATACGGCGCGCGCGGCTGGATGGCGCACCACAACACCGATCTGTGGCGCGCCACCGCGCCCATCGATGGGCCGAAATGGGGCATGTGGCCGTGCGGCGGCGCGTGGTTGTGCCAGGCGTTGTGGGAGCACTACGAATACAATCCGGACCAGGCCTACCTGCGCCGCGTCTATCCGCTGCTGAAGGGCGCGGCGCTGTTCTTCGTCGACACGCTGGTCGAAGATCCGCAGGGCAGGGGACTGGTCACGTCGCCATCGATCTCGCCCGAGAATGAACATCACAAGGGTGTGGCCACCTGCGCCGGCCCCGCCATGGACCGCCAGATCGTGCGCGACCTGTTCGGCTGGACGCTGAAGGCCCATGCGCTGCTGGAGGACGGCGACAGCGCGTTCGCCGCCACGCTGGAGGCCAAGCGCGCCCGCCTGCCGGCGGACCGCATCGGCGCGCAGGGGCAGTTGCAGGAGTGGCTGGAAGATTGGGACGCCGGCGCGCCGGAGCAGCGGCACCGCCATGTCTCGCACCTGTACGCGGTGTATCCGAGCGGGCAAATCAACGTGCGCGATACGCCGGAGTTGATCGCGGCGGCGAAAGTCACCCTCGACACGCGCGGCGACAAATCGACCGGCTGGGCCACGGCGTGGCGGCTGGCGCTGTGGACGCGCATGGGCGAGGGCGAGCGCGCTTATTCGATCCTGCAAGGCTTGCTGGGGCCGGAGCGCACCTACCCGAACATGTTCGATTCCCATCCGCCGTTCCAGATCGACGGCAATTTCGGCGGCGCGGCGGCGATCCTGGAGATGCTGGTGCAGTCCTGGGGCGGCGAGATCCATATCCTGGCGGCCCTGCCCAAGGCGTGGCCGGAAGGCTCGCTGCGCGGCGTGCGCGCCAAGGGCGGCGTCGAGCTCGATCTGGACTGGGCCGACGGCCGGATGAAGCGCCTGCGCCTGCGCGGCAAGCCGCACGACAAGCTCCAGGTGCGCTACCGCGACCGCCTGATCCAGGTCGTGCTGGATAAAAATGGGGCCGGCACGCTGACGTAGCGGCACCCCTCCGCCGTGCCGGCGTTCTGTCGGCACGGTGCGGGCCAACTATCCCAAGGCCGACATCGTCCGCGCGCGGCACCGATTCGAAGAGCGCCCGGTGGCCGTACAAAATACCGAGCGCGACGCGATTTCGGGTGCGGGCCGCTGCCACGCGGTGGCAAATCGGCACAATAAGCGGCGGTGCGCCCGTAGAATCGATCAGGGCCGGATCTGCCGGCCGTCTCGATCATCCTCATGGGAAGGAAAGCATACGATGGACCAGACCAGCGTCTATAACAGTGGGTTTGCCGCGCGGGTGTCCGCCATTCCGGCCGCCAAGGCCGTTCGCGCGCGCATCGCCGCGATCGACGTGGTGCGCGGACTAATCATGTTCATCATGCTGTTCGACCATGTCCGCGAATCGATCTACGCGCACGTGCCGTTGACCGATCCCTTGACGGTGGCGGACACGGAACCCATGTTGCTGATTACCCGCATGGCGGCGCATTTCTGCGCGCCCCTGTTTGTCTTCCTCACCGGCCTCGGCGCCTGGCTGTATGCCCATCCGGCGTCCGGGCCGCGCGACGCCACCGGCTTCCTGTTGAAGCGCGGCCTGTTCCTGGTGCTGCTCGAGTTGGTGGTGGTCAATACCGCCTGGTACGGAGAGCTCCCGCCTTCCAGGCTTTACCTGCAGGTCATCTGGATCACCGGCCTGGCGATGATCGTGCTGGGACTGATGCACAAGCTGCCCATGAAAGTGCTGTTGACGGTGGGGCTGGTGATCGTTGCCGGCCATAACACCCTGGGCTCGGTGCGGTTCGAGCAGGGCACCGTCGCCCACGCGGCCTGGACGCTGTTGATGCAACGCGATGTGCTGTGGACCGGGGAGGCATTCCAGATCAAGGTCACCTATCCGCTGCTGCCATGGATCGGCGTGATCTTGCTCGGCTACTGCGCCGGCCCGTTGTACGCCCGGACCATGGACCCGGCGCGCCGCCAGCGCTTGATGACCATGCTGGGTGTTGCCGCGTTGTTCGCGCTCGCCGTGCTGCGCGGCTTCAATATTTATGGCGAGAATTTGCCGTGGGAGCATGGCGCGAGCGCCTTCCTGACCGTCGCGTCGTTTTTCAACTTCACCAAATACCCGCCCTCGCTCGACTTCCTGCTGATGACGCTGGGTATCTGCATGCTCGTCCTGCCCAGGCTGGAAGCCTTCGACAACGCGTTCACCCGTGTCTGCGCCACCTTGGGCAGCGTGCCGATGTTCTTTTATCTGCTGCACCTGTATGTCTTGCTGGTCATGCAGAAGTCGCTGGTATGGCTGTTCGGCGCCACCCATGGCGACCGTTTCGGCGTCGGCCAATACTGGCTGGTGTGGGTCGTCGCGCTGGCGCTGATGCCGCTGCTGTATCTGCCGTGCCGCGTGTTCGCCCGCTACAAGCGCGCCTCGACCCAGGCCTGGGTGCGGTATTTCTGACGCGGTATCCGATGGCGCCACCGCCGGTGGCGCCATCGGATCAGGCGAGCACCCAGATCTTGCGGATGGGTTCGATTGTGCGCCAAGTGCCCGTGTAGCCGGGTTTCATGATGAAGTGGTCGCCCGCCTTGACGATGATGGGCGCGTGGCCGTCCTCGGTGATTTCCGCGACGCCCGCCAGGATGCAGCAATACTCCCAGGTTTCGCCCTTGATCGAGCGGTTGGTGCCGGGGGAGGACTCCCATACGCCGGCGCGCACCAGCCCGTCCTTGGCGCTGTCGATATCCCAGTTCCTGCACCGGATGTCGCCCTCGATGACGCGCTCGGCCGGCGGCCGGTATTCGCGCGCTTCGCCGAGCTGGTCCAGTTCGAATTTCACTAACAGTCGTGTCATGCCGCCTCTCCCTTGAATGAATGTCCACAAAGTATAGGTGCGCGCGATCGGCGCGCGCTGCCGTATATCCATCGGCGGCGGCACAATCGGTTTAACGCGGGGCGTTCCCTGTCAGAATATGCGGCGCGCGCAACGACCGTCACTTCCAGCTTTTTTTCCCGGTTTCGATCACGCTCAGCGGGGCGTTGCGCGCCGCGAACGGCTGGCGCAGTACGATTCGGCTGGAAAATTTTTCGATCCCGATATCGTCTTCCAGGAGCCGCTCCAGCCGGTCCACGAGGGTGAATTCCAGAACGGCGCCGCGACGCAGGCCTGAATGGGAGGCATTGTCGGCGTTTTAAAGCAATGCGTGGATTACAAATTTGTCATTCGCCCGTCATCTTCCTGACAGTGGCCGTTCCATAAACTGACTTCTTCGTAACTCCACCATCGAAAGTGAAAATCATGCTTAAAGAACTGCGCACTGCCATTATCGCCACCGCCATCATCGCCGGCACCGGCGCCGTCCACGCCGCTACCGCTCAGCAGGCCGCCTACGGCATGGCCGCCGGCAACGCCTACGCTGATCGCCAGATCACCATTACCGCTAATACCACCTGGGTAAACGTCAACAACGGTGAAACCGTGACGTTCAACGTCAACGGCAAAACGTTCACTTGGCACTTCGACACATTGCGCACCGAAGATCGCTTTGATCTGGCGAAAATCGCCCCTGCGGGTATCGACGTTGGCATAATCACCGTCTACGTCGCAAGCAACCCGCTGTATCGCGGTTGATGTGATGCGAGCCGCCTCCATCACCTGCCTTGCCGTCCTGTCGCTTGCCGCGGCGGGAGCGCGGGCGCAGGCGCCGCATCACCACGGCGTTGCCGGACCGGCGGCCACCGCCCCCGTCTTCGTCGCCAGTACCGCCAAGCCCTTCGGCTCGTTGATGGATGACGCCATGAACGTCATGGACGCCGGTATGAAGCAGGCACCCATGAACGGCGTTCCGGAGCACGATTTTGTCACCATGATGGTGCCGCATCACCAGGGTGCCGTCGATATGGCCAAAGCCGTGCTGCTCAATACTCGGGATCCCGAGATCCGCAACTTGGCGCTGGGCATCATCGCCGAGCAGCAGGTAGAAATCAACGTCATGCAAGCCTGGTTGCAACGCCACCCCACCAAGGAGAGCACCAAATGAAGAAACTCGCATTCGCTGCCGGCGCCATGATGTGCGCCAGCGCCTGGGCCACTATCTCGCCGCTGGACCGCGTTTATACAGCGGACCAGAATACCAATACCATTTCCGTCTTCAGTCCGGCCACCAATACGCTGCTTGGCCAGATCAAGCTGGGGAATTCCCGGCCCGACGTACTGTCGCCACTGTATCGTGGTGAGATCAACGTGCATGGACTGGGCTTTTCGCCCGATCACAAGACACTGATCGCTATTTCCAATGGGTCTAACTCGGTAACGTTTATCGATACTGCAACCAACAAAGTCAAAGGCAAGACCTACGTTGGTCGCTCGCCGCATGAAGGTTTCTTTACCGCCGATGGCAAGGAGGTCTGGGTGGTGGTGCGCGGCGAGGATTACATCTCGGTCATTGATCCGCTCTCCTTGAAAGAGACGCGGCGCATACAGACCGACCTGGGGCCAGGCATGGTGCAGTTCCATCCCAACGGCAAGCTGGCGTTTGTGGTCTCCAGCTTTACGCCGACGGTGGATATCATTGACGTGGCCTCGCATACAATCGTCAAGCGTATCAACGTGGTCAGCCCGTTCTCGCCTTTTCTGCAATTTACGCCCGATTTCAGCGAAATGTGGATGACGCATAAGGACGTCGGGAAGGTTACACGCATCAGCACCAGCACGCTAGAGGTCACGGGCGTCATCGATACCGGTTTCATTTCGAACCACCTGGCGTTCGCCAAGGTGGGTGGCGAGGTGAGGGCCTATGTGACGGTCGGCGGCGAAAACGTGGTCAAGGTCTACAGCACCGGGAAGGAAGCCAAGCTGCTGACCACCATTCCAACCGGAGCGCTACCGCACGGCGCATGGACCTCGGACGACAATAGCCGCGTCTACGTAGGACTGGAGAACGGCGATGGCGTGCAGGTGATAAACACCGCCACCAACAAGGTGGTTGCCACCATCAGTGGCGGCCAGGCGCCCCAGGCGCTGGTGTATCTGTCCAACGTGGCGGAGTCGGCGAACGATCAATCGAATCTTGTGCCACGCGCAAACCAGGACTCGGTGAACATCCCGCTCAAGCCGGTGGGTGGCGATAGCAAAGGCTTTGTAGTGGTGCGCAATCTAGGCGTGGTTGAGGCGATCGAGGCGTTTCTATATAAGCTGAAGCCGGATACCCGATATGACGTCTACGCTGGTGGCAACGTCGCGCCTATCGGCAGTTTTCGCACCAATGCCATGGGCATGGCCAATGGCACGATGATCGGTCCAGGCAAGGCCAATGGCGTCATCGCGGTCAAGGAAAGCGGCGGCGCGATAGTGCTTGCTTCGCAGCCGTAAGAATAGGAGTCGCAACCACATTGAAGCGAGGGATCATTGAGAGCTGCGTGCGGGGCTGGTCGATGATCCCAGCCCCGGCTTGGTCGCAGCGCTCTGGATGGCCGCGCCCACCCGCGTGAGGAATGTTCCAGCGACTCTCCCGTCGGCGATCAAAAAGCTGGAACGACCCGACCAATCATACCCTCGCCGCATACACATTTACTTCTATTGGCGAAGGCATCGGTCCAACAAAGCTCTGGAACACTGGCGTTACGGTGCTGGCGTCAGTTCCTGCCCATTCTGGACTGTGCTGACACCGAACACTGTTTGCGTGCTGCCGGTGCGACCCGCGTTGTCTGTGACGGATGCCTTGGCGGTCACCGTGGTTTTACCGGCCGGCATGACGAGTGTCCCGCCAACCGTCCACAACGCGGTGGTGCGCACGCCCCTGGCTTCGCGTTCACTGCCGGCGATGTTGAACAGCGGCGCCAGGTTGGCGCCAGCTGGAATCAGGTTGCCGGTCGGTTGCAACAGCGGAACGTCCAGGGTAAACACCAGACCAGGGATGTTACGGTTCGGGCCGCCCGCCGCATTCGGACCGTTGACTACGATCTGGCCGCCATCGAGGATCGTGCCGCGATCGCTGTCCGCCTTGCCATCCCCGTTTTCATTGGAAGCGATACCGTGTGCGGCCTTGTCGAGCGCGGACACTTGGACAAAAAACAGCGCACCGCTCGCAGGCGGCTTCGGCGTCGCCGGGCCGGTGGCCACGCTGCTCGCGGGACGCGGCGCAATCATGGTCACCTCGGGTCCGTCCGCGTCGTCGATGCCGTCGCCCGCCACGCCAGCAGTCTTCGGTGTCAGCGACTGGCCGGAGCCGTGGCCTTCAAGCAGGTTGTAGGTCACGTGATCGGTGGCCACCCGGCCGGCTTGGTCCGTGATGCTGGCTGTAATCGTCACGGTCTTGGTCTCCTCGCGGAACGACTCCAGCACATGCCAGCCTGTCCACAGCGTGATGCCCGCCCCCGGAGTGTCGTCCACGCCCGCGATATTGAACAGCGAGGCCAGGTTGGTGCCTTTCGCGATAATGGTGCCATCAGGCTTAATCAAGTCGGCATCGAAGCTGACCACGAGGGTCGGCATGTTCGGGTTTGCCTTGCCCGGCAGGCTGGCGTTACGGATGTTGAGGCTTTCGGTAGCGGCGATGCCGATGCTGTCACGCGTGATGATCTCGAGGTTGATCACGAAGCCGGCGCCGTCGAATGTGCCCGCACCTGGAACACCGGCGCCGCGTGCGACCGACACGCCGGACGCCGGCGACACGATGTGCATCAGCGGTGAGGCATCGTTGGCCGCAGCGGCGATCTGGCCACGAATTTCACCTGCCGGCAGCGCTGCCGAATGCGCATTGAAGTACAGGCCCCCGGTCAGCAGCGCCTGTGCCTGCGACAGCGTCAGCGCCGAAGCCGTGGCCGGTGCCCAGTCGCTGCCACTGCCGGTGCTGGCCGATTTAGCGAGCGGTACGATGATGTCGCCGCTGAAGCCCGCCGGCGCTTGGTGGATGTGGGCGTTGGTGGCGGTGATGCCGGTGACGCTGAATTTGATGTCGGCCGCGCGCGTGGCGGGGTTGTACGCCACATATCCCCGTCCGGTGGCGGTCGAGGTGGTGCTCGGCACTTCATGCGTGCCGTCGGCGGCACCGAGGAAAATTCGGCGTCCGATCTGACCACGGATCTCACCGCTCGCGTTGACCTTGGTGGCCGCGTTGAAATACATACCGCCGCTGCGTAACTTATCGATCGCGTCGGCCTTCAGAGTGGTGTTGGCGGGCACGCTGAAGTGCGCGTGATCGCCGACGTCGGTCAGTGGGATGAGGATGTCGCCATTGTTGCCAAAGACTGCAGTGTGGACATTCGCCGCCGTCGCAGTGATGTTGTTCATGGCGATCTGGCCGGTGACGGCGCCAGTCTTGGGATCAAGCACGAGCATGCCGTCACCATCGGCGGCACTGGTGACCGGGACGGTCTGCTGGGACCCGGTCATGTGGGCGACGAACACTTCGCGGCCAATCTGTCCGCGTATCTCGCCGTCGGGCTGGGCGGCGCTATGCACGTCGTAGTAGAAGCCGCCCGCGTCCAGCGCCGCCAGTTGCTCCGGCGTGAGCACCAATGGCGCCAGGGTGGCGACATCGCCGGCTATGGTCATAGCGAACAGTACCGGACCACTCTTGCCCGCCTCGCCGCTGTGGATATGCGCGGCTGTTGGCGTCAGGCCGTCAATGGTGATGGTCCCGCTGATGGTGCGGGTAGCGCGGTCCAGCCGCAGCGTGCCTCTAGCATTGGCCGCGCTGGAGACAACCGGCGCTTCCTGGTCGCTGGTCAACTCCACCTGTAGCGTTTCAGGCGCGGTCGGTGGCGTAATGTGGCCGCCCGAACCGGACGCATCGCCACCGCATGCACTGAGGGTAAGCACAGAAGACAGGACAGCGAGTGAGCCACCGCTTTTGGCGAATGACATCCAAAATTTGTTGTTCATGATTTCCCGATTTTGATCGTTAAGTGTGATTGACGGTAGCGCTTGATGCTCTACGTATGGGTAAACGGGACGCATGGGCGCCTTATTCCCGAGCAAGTGAAAAATATCTTTCGTCGATCAGAAAGAGTGGCGCCCACCCCGTCCTTGTTGCGGATTTTTGCGTAGGCCATATAGGAAGTGGGGCGCTTGGATAGCCAAGCGCCCACTGGGAGGCGTCCTGATTGAATTGCTTGTCGTTCTAAGTTGGACCATCAAGTTGTTCATAGACAGCCGCGGCAATACCGGCGAGTTCGCCTTTGTCGATCCCTGCGGAGAGCGCATAACCGAACTTGCCATCGATCCAATAAAACACGTTGACCGAGCCCTCCTTGGTGAAACGGAAGCCCGTGTCCTTGTTGCGTGCCTGTTCCGTCGACACGTACAGCGTCAGGCGCTGGCCGGCCGCGTCGTGGTACATGAATTGTGCGACCGGTCCGCTGGTGCCCGGTAGCAGGCGGCCGCCGATCAGTTCAAAACCGAGCTTGCCCAAGTGCGGCGGGCGGATCTTGCTGCCCATGCGTTTCGACAGCCAGGTCACCAACTGGTCCTCTTGATCGGCGCGAATTTCCACAGGCCGGCGCAGGTCGGGGCTATAGACGGCATGGGCGATTGCGGCCTGGTGCGCCAGGCCGGACCAAGCCGCCTGTTGATAGGCGGACCGTGGCCCGGAGCGTGCCATGGACTGGTCGGTGGGAACCGCGCCTCGCAGCCCCCAGCCGGCGCCGCCACTGACGAGGGCGATCGCCAGCCCGGCCGCCAGTGCTTGCCATTGCCAGTGCCGGCTGCGTTGCGGTATCGGAGCGGTCGCCATGCGTGCAGGGATCGTCTCACCCAGGATGGGATCGAACAGGCGATGCAGGGCATCGTTCTGGGCCGCGTACGCCTGCACGCGCGCGGCTTCGTCAGGGCGGGCTGCAAGATACGCTTCGACCTCGATGGTACTGATAGCCAGCGGCTGGCCATCGACATAGGCGTGCAGGTCGGCTTCGGTAACGGGAGTATTCATTTCACGACTTTCAACGGGGCGACAAGGGCGCCGCCCTCCATCAGAATGCGCAACTTCTCGCGGGCGCGCGCCAGACGCGACATGACGGTCCCGATGGGGATGCCCAGCGCCTGCGCCACGTCTTCATAACGCATCTCCTCGAGCGCGACCATCAGCAGGATTGCGCGCTGCTCCTCACCAAGCAGGCGCAGCGCGGAATCCATGTCGCGCAATTCGAGGCCGACCGTGGTTCGTTCGGCCATCGCCGGCATGGGGGTCGCATCATCGAGCGGTTCCGTCGACAGCGCGCCGCGCCGGATCTGGTCGATGCGCACGTTGTGCATGATAGTGAACAGCCAGGCGCGCATGTCGGTACCGGGCCGCAGCGATGTGAGCTGCGCCCAGCCGCGCTCGACAGTGTCCTGCACCAGGTCATCGGCCGCGGTGCGCTCGCCAACCAAGGCGCGCGCATAACGCCGCAGCCGCGGGACACAACCCAGCAAGTCATTGCTGGCGTTGAAAGTCGGGTCGCTCATCGAGCCGGTTAGTAGGCGCTGGCGGCCAGCTTGGGATCAACCTGCCACGTTTCATTGACTAGCTTGCCGTCGCGGTAGGTCAGCACATAGCGCACCTTGAGCGCGGCCTTGCCGTCGAACTGTACCGCTGCGGTCACGGTAGCGCCTTTCGGATTTGCCGACTCCGAGACGCCCATCACCGTTACGCTGGACGGGCCGGCGGCAGCGCCAAATTTATCCCACACCGCACCGATGGCGGCAGGGCCATCGTAGCTGCCGTCGAGCGGTCCGCCGACCCAAGTCAGGCGTGCATTGTCAGCGTAGTCGCGCACGATGGCGGCGCGCTCGCCGGCGCCGATGGCGGCAAAATGGGCGCGTGCCGCGTCGAGCGCAGATCCGGCAAAAGCAGCGGTATTGATACCGATGGCGCTGGCCAACAAGAAGATGAGATGCTTGGGTTTCATGGTAGCTGTCCTGTACGTGTGTGGGTGGAAAAACGGGCTTGCTACATGGGTAAACGTGGTTGCCTGATTTTTATTCCGTGCAGGCACCATAATTTTTTCGATGTCGATGTGGCTTTCCTTTCCGCCAGCACCACGGGCAGTGCGCCATGATGCGCCCATTCAAGGTTTTGTTCTTCTGTTTAAGATTCTATTCGGGCGTAACACGCCGCCGCCGCTTGACGCTGCCGAGGCTTGCGCTTATATTAATGACTTATAAGTAAGTTAAAATGAAACCCACCCATGCAAGCCCCTCAAGACACCAAGCCACGCTGGGAGCGGCGCAAGGACGCGCGGCCGCAGGAATTGCTGGCCGCCGCCTTGGAGCAGTTCGTCGAACGTGGCTACGCGGCGACCCGCCTGGAAGACGTGGCCAGGCGCGCCGGCGTGTCCAAGGGCACGCTGTACCTGTATTTCACCAATAAGGAAGAGCTGTTCAAGGCCGTCGTGCGCGAGAACATCGTGCCGGCCATCGGCGAGGCCGAGCAGGACGTGGCCGTGTTCGAAGGCCACAGCGGCGAACTGCTGCGCACCATCCTGATGGGCTGGTGGGACGAGATCTGCTCCACCCATCTGGCGGGCATTACCAAGCTGATGCTCTCCGAAGGCCAGAATTTCCCTGAACTTGCCAAGTTTTACAACGAGGAGGTGGTCAAGCGCGGCAGCGGCCTGATCACCAGCGTGCTGGTGCGCGGCATCGGCCGGGGCGAGTTCCGGCCCGTCGATCCGGCCGTCATGACGCCGGTGCTGATCGCGCCGGTGATGATGCTGATGATGTGGACCAACTCCTTCATGCCGGCCTGCGAGATGCAGGCGATCGACCCGCACGCCTTCATGGAAACCTTCATCGGTACCACGCTGGGTGGGCTGGAAGCGGCCGCGCCGTGACGCGCGCCTCTCCCGGTTGTTGCGTTTTCCGCCCAAGTTGCCGTTTTGGTAGGTTCATCCCCCTTAAACTGCAGACTGTCGCAATTTCCCGCGCCACGGCCGTCATATCGTTAATATGTGCCTCCATGCCAGTTCAACGATAAAATGACGGATTATTTAATCCCGACCGAGTCATAAGATGAATATCGAACAAGCCCGTTTCAACATGATCGAACAGCAAATCCGTCCGTGGGACGTCCTCGACCCGGACGTTCTGGAGCTGTTGCACGTGGTTAAACGTGAGAATTTCGTCCCCGCCGCCCACAAGGCGCTGGCCTTCGTCGACACCGAGATCCCGCTGCCAGGCGGCGAATCGATGCTGATGCCCAAGATCGAGGCGCGCCTGCTGCAGGATGTGAACCTGAAAAAGCACGAAAACGTGCTGGAAATCGGTACCGGCTCCGGCTACATGGCCGCGCTGCTGGCGTACAAGGGCCGCCATGTGACGACCGTTGAAATCTCGCCCGAACTCAAGGCGCTGGCGGAAAAGAATTTGGCCGACAACGGCGTGACCAATGTGAAGGTCGAGCTGGGCAACGGCGCGCAGGGCTGGCCGGGCGGCGCCCCGTACGACGTGATCGTCGTGTCGGGTTCGCTGCCGGTGCTGCCGGAAGCGCTGTTGCAGCAACTCAAAGTGGGTGGCCGCCTGGCCGTCATCATCGGCCAGGCGCCGGCGATGAAGGCGCAATTGATCACCCGCACCGGCGAAGCCGGCTACGACACGCGCACCTTGTTCGAAACCAGCGTGAAACCGCTGGCCTCGGCCACGACGCCGTCGACCTTCCAGTTTTAAGCGACGGGCGGCGTATGCAGCACATTACCGCTCCGGAACTGGCCGCGTGGCTGGCCGACGAGGCGCGTCCCCGGCCGGTGTTGCTGGACGTGCGCGAAAATTGGGAATTCGAGACCTGCCGCATCGACGGCTCGGTGCAGATCCCGATGAACACGATACCGGCGCGCATCGACGACCTCGATGAGGACGCCGAGATCGTCTGCATTTGCCACCACGGCGCGCGCAGCCTGCAGGTGGCGGCCTTCCTGGAGCGTAACGGCTTCGGCAAGACGGTCAACCTGACCGGCGGCATCCACGCGTGGGCGCTGCAGGTCGATCCCGCGATGGCGAAGTACTGAGGGACGGACTGACCGAACCGGCGCGGCGCCAAGGCGACGGTGTTTTTGATTTGATCAACCTTTTTGACGACTCCAACGGAGAATGCAATGCAGAGACCCCTTATCGCCGTGCTGATCACCAGCGCCTTTTTGACGCTCAACGCACAGGCGGCCGATCTTCTTCAAGTCTACCAGCAAGCGCTCGCGAACGATGCCACGTACGCCAGCGCGCGCTCTTCGGTTGAAGCCGGTCGGGAGCGGATCACGCAGGGGCGCTCCGGCCTGTTGCCCAACATTAGCGCCAGCGGCTCCAACACCCGCAACTCGGGCGACTTCACGCCGTTCAATGTCGGCCAGCAGATCGGCACCGCCGCCGATGGCCAGCCTATCCTCGCCAGAAAGACCCCCGGCGATAACCACAACAACACCTACACCGTCGCGCTGACGCAGCCGCTGTTCAATTGGGGCCTGTGGCAGACCTACGAGCAGAGCAAGCTGGCGCAGGCGCAGGCCGAGGCGACCTTCGCCCAGGCGCGCCAGGATTTGATCACCCGCGTGGCGCAAGCCTACTTCGACGTGCTGACCGCGCAGGACAACCTGACCTCGACCCAGGCGCAGAAAGTGGCGACCACCGAGCAATTGGCCTCGGCCAAGCGCAACTTCGAGGTCGGCACCCAGACCATCACCGACACCCACGAGGCGCAGGCGGCCTACGATCTGGTGGTGGCGCAGGAATTCGCCGCCATCAACGATCTCGACAACAAGCGCACGGCGCTGCAGGTGATCATCGGCCAGGCGCCGGGCGAGCTGGCGCCGCTGCGCGCCGGCGTGACCATCGCCGCGCCGGAGCCGGCCGCCGTCGATCCGTGGATCAGCTCGGCGGAAGGCCAGAACTTCGCGGTCATCTCGGCCCAGTTGTCGCTGGAGATCGCCAAGCGCGAAATCTCGCGCAACCGCGCCAACCACCTGCCGACCGTGAACCTGACGGCGGCCACGCAGCACATCGGCCAGACGGGGTCCGGCACCACCAAGAACAACGCCATCGGCGTGACCTGGAACGTGCCGATCTTCAGCGGCTTCGCCATCACCAGCAAGGTGCGCGAAACCATCGCGCTGGAAGACAAGGCCCGCAACGACCTGGAATCGACCAAGCGGCTGGCGTCGCAAAACGCGCGCCAGGCCTTCCTCGGCATGAACAGCGGGCTGGCCCAGGTCAGGGCGCTGGAGGCGGCGGAAGTGTCGAGCAAATCGTCGCTCGACTCGAACAAGCTGGGCTACCAGGTCGGCGTGCGGATCAACATTGACGTGCTGAACGCGCAGCGCCAGCTGTACGCGACGCAGAAGGATCTGTCGAAGGCGCGCTACGACACCATCATGAACGGCCTGCGCCTGAAGTCGGCCGCAGGCACGCTGAAGGAAGACGATCTGGCGCCGGTCAACGCGCTGCTGGCCCGCTGATCCGTCCTACAGCCCGGCGCCCTGGCCGTCGAAACTGCGTTCGATCAATTCGATCTTGTAGCCGTCCGGATCGGTGACGAAGGCGATCACCGTCGAGCCGCCCTTGACCGGGCCCGGCTCGCGGGTGACGGTGCCGCCGTTGGCACGCACCGCCGCCGCCGCCGCGTAAATGTCGTCGGCGGAAATGGCGATGTGGCCGTAGGCGTTGCCCATGTCGTAGCTGGTGGTGCCGTAGTTGTACGTCAGCTCCAGCTCGGCATGGTCGGGATTGGAACCGTAGCCCAGGAACGCCAGCGTGTACTTGTACTCCGGGTTGTCACTGGTGCGCAGCAGCTTCATGCCCAGCACTTTGGTGTAAAAATCGATCGAGCGCTGCAGGTCGCCGACCCGCAGCATGGTGTGCAAAATACGCATCGTGGTCTTTCGTTGGTTGAGAGAAACCGGGATTCTATGCGTTTTGCCGCATCCTTGCTCAACCCTGCAACTGGGCGTCGAGCGTGATCTCGGCGTTGAGCAGCTTCGACACCGGACAGTTCAGCTTGGCCTTGAGGGCCGCCTCGTCGAATTTCTTCTGGTCGGCGCCGGGGATCGTAGCCACCAGGTTCAGGTGCACCTTGGTGATGGCGAAGCCACCGTCGACCTTGTCCAGCGTGACGGTGGCGGTGGTCGCCAGGTGCTTGGCCGTCATGCCGGCGTCTGCCAGGATGCCCGACAGCGCCATCGTGAAGCAGCCGGCGTGGGCCGCGCCGATCAATTCTTCCGGATTGGTGCCGGGGCCGTCCTCGAAGCGGGTGTGGAAGCCGTACTGCACACCGTCCATGGCGCCGCTCTCGGTGGAGATTTTGCCGGCGCCGTCCTTCAGGGCGCCGCTCCAGACTGCTGATCCTGCGCGTTCGTTGCTCATGGTGATCTCCGTTTGGTGGGTCTGTACATAGAAGTCTCATCATGGCGGCAGTATGCGGCCCAGTCCGTTCGCTGCCGCACACTGCGTTCGGCGCCTAGCGCGCGGCGCCCTTGGCGGCGGCCGGCGCCACGCGCCAGATGATGTTGCCCACGTCGTCGGCCACCAGCAGCGCGCCGGCCTTGTCGACGGCCACGCCGACCGGCCGGCCCTGCGCCTTGCCGTCCTTGTCGAGGAAACCGGACAGGAAGTCCTGCGGCGGCCCCGACGGCTTGCCATTGCTGAACGGAACGAACACCACCTTGTAACCGCTGGCCGGCTTGCGGTTCCACGAGCCGTGCTGGCCGATGAACACGCCGCCCTGGTAGCTTTGCGGGAACAGTTTGGCCTCGTAGAACGCCAGGCCCAGCGAGGCCGTGTGGGCGCCCAGCGCGTAGTCGGGCACGATGGCCTTGGCCACCAGCTCCGGCTTTTGCGGCTTGACGCGCGTGTCGACATGCTGGCCGAAGTAGCTGTACGGCCAGCCGTAGAAGCCGCCGTCCTTCACCGACGTCATATAGTCGGGCACCAGATCGTTGCCCAGCTCGTCGCGCTCGTTGACGGCGGTCCACAGCGCTTTGGTCCGCGGCTCCCAGCCCATGCCGTTGGGGTTGCGCAGGCCGGTGGCGAACAGGCGCGCCTTGTTGGTGGCCAGGTCCAGCTGCCAGATCGCCGCCCGGCCTTCCTCGGCCTCCATGCCGTTCTCGGCGACGTTGCTGTTCGAACCCACCGTCGCGTAAATGAACTTGCCGTCCGGGCTGGCGATGATGTTCTTGGTCCAGTGGTGGTTGATGGTGCCGGCCGGCAGGTCCATGACCTTGACGCCGGGCGCGGCGATGCTGGTTTCGCCTTCCTTGTACGGGAAGCGCACGATGGCGTCGCTGTTGGCCACGTACAGGTTGTTGCCGACCAGCGCCATGCCGAACGGCGCATTCAAGCCCTTGAGGAAGACGGTGCGGGTCTGCGCCACGCCCTTGGCGTCGAGCCCGCGCAGCAGCGTGATGCGGTTGGCCGACTCGGTGACGGCGCCGGCCTTCTTCATCTCGTGCTTCATGACCGCGCCCTTGATGCCCTTGCTGTCGTCGGGCTTGGGCGGGGCGTTGGTCTCGGCCACCAGCACGTCGCCGTTGGGCAGCACGTACAGCCAGCGCGGATGCACCAAGCCGCTGGCGTAGGCGTTCACCGCCAGGCCTTGACCCGCGATCGGCGTT
>DATMSN010000752.1:0-5627 GCA_035565375.1 Duganella sp.
GTCAGGCCGACCAGGGCCGCGGCCGGCTCGCTGACGGCGACCATGTACGGCGCCGGCAGCGGCGTCGGCATCAAGCGGGTGTAAAAGGCGGGCGGCAAGGACGCGAAGGAATTGTCCAGCGGCAGATTGGAAGCAGTAATAATGGTATCCGTTCATGTAGGCTCGGCGGGACTACCGCCGGTAATACCGTTGATTTTACCGCAGGCGCCCGGTGCTGCATTGCAGCATCGAAATCCGTTGACGGTGGTTGTGGCGCCCATCCACACTTGTTTGCATAAAAAACTATGTTTCGGAGTGTTCATGCAACCGCAGAGTCCGCAAAGTCCAATCCTGGGCCAGATGATGAGTCAGCCCTTGCTGATCTCCAGCATTATCGAATTCGCCGCGCGCCATTACGGCGGCAGCGAGATCGTCTCGCGGCGGGTCGAGGGCGACCTGCACCGCTACACCTTCCGCGCGTGCCACCAGCGCGCCAAGCGGCTGGCCAACGCGCTGCACGGCCTGGGCGTGCGGCCCGGCGATAGGGTGGCCACGCTGGCATGGAACGGCTACCGGCACCTGGAAGCGTACTACGGCGTGTCCGGCTCCGGCGCCATCTTGCACACGATTAATCCGCGGCTGCATCCCGAGCAACTGGCCTACATCTGCAATCATGCGGAGGACCAGTACCTGCTGTTCGATTTCTGTTTCCTGCCGCTGGTCGAGGCCATCGCGCCCCATTGCAAGACGGTCAAGGGTTTTATCCTGATGGGCGACGCCGACCGCATGCCGGCCGAGACCAGCATCGCCAATCTGCTGTGCTATGAAGACCTGATCAACGCCCATTCGGACGACTATGTCTGGCCGCAATTCGACGAGAACACGGCCTCCACCTTGTGCTACACCTCCGGCACCACGGGCAACCCCAAGGGCGCGCTGTATTCGCACCGCTCGACGGTGCTGCACGCCTACGCATCGGCCATGCCGAACGCGCTCAACGTCTCCTCGCGCGACGTGGTGATGCCGGTCGTGCCCATGTTCCACGTCAATGCGTGGGGGCTGCCGTACTCGGTGCCGCTGTCGGGCGCCAAGATGGTGTTCCCGGGCGCGGCGCTGGACGGCAAATCGGTCTACGAACTGTTCGAGAGCGAGCGCGTGACGTTCTCGGCCGGCGTGCCGACCGTCTGGCTGGGCCTGATCAACTACGCGTTGCAAAACAAGCTGAAGTTCTCGACCTTCCGCCGCACGGTGATCGGCGGCTCGGCCTGTCCGCCGGCGATGATGAACACCTTGATCGACGAGTTCGGCGTCGAAGTGATCCACGGCTGGGGCATGACGGAGATGTCGCCGCTCGGCACCACCGGCGGCTTGCTGAGCAAGCACACCGAGCTGCCGAAGGCGGAGCAACGCGCCATCCTGCAAAAGCAGGGGCACGCGATCTTCGGCGTCGACATGCGGATCGTCGACGACGATGGGAAGGAATTGCCGTGGGATGGCGTCAGTTACGGACATTTGCTGGTCAAGGGGCCGTGGGTGTTGGCAAGCTACTTCAAGGACGAGGGCGGCGACGTGCTGGAGGATGGTTGGTTCCCGACCGGTGACGTGGCCACCATCGACGCGGACGGTTTCATGCAGATCACCGACCGCAGCAAGGACGTCATCAAGTCCGGCGGCGAGTGGATCGGCACCATCGACCTGGAGAATGTCGCCATGGCGCACCCGGCGGTGATGCAGGCGGCCTGCATCGGCGTGGCGCATCCGAAATGGGACGAGCGGCCGCTGTTGGTGGTGGTGCTCAAGCCGGGCCAGCAGGTCGGTCGGGATGAACTGCTGGCGCATTTCAATGGCAAAGTCGCCAAGTGGTGGTTGCCGGACGACGTGGTGTTCGCCGAGGCCTTGCCGGTTGGCGGCACCGGCAAGATCCAGAAAAACAAATTGCGCGAGCTGTACCGGGACTATCAATTGCCGACGGCTTGAGTAGCGCGCCGTCGTGACCAAAGTTAGGTGTCCTTTTCCAACTATTTTTCGGCGACGCAATCGCGCACCATAAGGGCTGACAACTTCTTGTGGGCGGTGCGCGATGGTCGATCCGAACAACGATACGCAATCGGAACGTTGCGAAAATATCGCCATACTCAGGCGTGTGGAAGAGAGTCTCGGCGTGGCCATCCGCATGCTCGAACACGATCACGATCGCCTCGACATCGCCCGCCAGCTGCACGCGCTGGAGCACAGTCTGCTGACGACGAAGCGCCGCTTGATGAAGGAACATCAAGCGGCCAACCCTGTGCCATGGGACCACCTGCTCGTGCCCCGGTGGGGAACCGCCTCGGCCAATGGGGATTGATCGCCTTTTGAACATTCGACTAACTTGGGCTCATAATGAATAGCGATAACGACGAACAGCAATATCAGGTTCTGATCAACCACGAAGAGCAATACTCTCTGTGGCCGGCGACCATGGCGATCCCGGACGGCTGGACCGCGGGCATCTGCACCGGCAGCAAGGAACAGTGTCAAGCCTATGTCGACGAGGTCTGGACCGATATGCGGCCCCTGTCCTTGCGCCAGGCGATGGAGCGCGAGGCAGGCAATTATGCATCTGCCGCTTGAGCGGCGTGAGCCGCTGGCGCCGTTCTCCGGTCTGGCCGTTGCGGAAGCGCCGTCGCTGATCGGGGCCGGCCCTGACGATCCCCGCCGCGCCAACCATCCCGACTATCTGCGTGCCGCCAGCCTGGGCTTTGTCGCCGACGAGCTGGCGTCGGTTCGCTGCGCGAGCGTCCTCGATGAGCGCGGCCGACGCATCGTCCTCTACCAGCACGGCGCCCCGTCCCTGCCCAAATTGGTCCTGCTGCCGCCCTATGGCGTCAGCTATGTGCTGCTCGCCAGGCTGGCCGCGCTGCTCGCCGAGCGGTTTCACGTGCTGTCGTGGGAATCGCCCGGCTGTCCGGACAACGCGGCGCCGGTGGATGAGAGCGATCTCGGCCTGGACTGGCAAAGCGCCTTGTTGCGGCGTATCGTGGCCGGGCAGGGATACACCGACTTCCACTTCGTCGGCTGGTGCCAGGCGGCCCAGTTGGCGGTCCACGCGGTGAGCACGGGCGCCATGGCGCCGGCCACGATGACCTGGATCGCACCCGCCGGCCTCGGTTGCGCGATGGTGCAATCGGACTTCGACCGCTGCGCCTTGCCGATTTACCTGGACATCGAACGGGGCGGCGCCGCCCTGGCCGCCAAACTCGCGGTCATGCTCGACAAGCATCGCAGCGCCCCCTTCAGCCCGGCCAACGCGGCGGAAAAGCTGACCATGCTGCACCTGGCCGATCCGGCCCTCACGCACACGTTTTCACGGTATATGGGGGCGTATGCGCGCAACCAGGCCGGCGTGCATTCCATGCTGGCGTCGGCGCTGGCGACCTGCCCGACGCTGGCCATCCATTGCAAGGACGATACCTACAGCCACTTCTCGGAATCCGTTCAGCTGGCCAAACGCAGCCCCAATGTCGCGCTCAAGCTGTTGCCCAAGGGGGGCCACCTGCAGTTGTTCAACGACCCGGCAACGCTGGCGCCGCTCATCACCCAATTCATCGACGACAGCGGCGCCGGCGCGCCGGCGCGCGCGAAGGGCCACGCATGACGACGATCCCCAATAATATCGGCCTGCGGGACAGCGATCCGCTGGCGCGCCAGCTGGGCGCCTACCAACAGCAGTTCCGCCGCTGGTGGGCGCTGCGCGGCCCGGGCGAGTTTCTCGACCAGCCGATGCAATTGCGCCGGCCCACCGGGCAAGTGCACGGCAACAGCTGGGCGGAATACAGCACCATCACGCCCAACCAGTATTGCTGGGGTCTGTACACGGCGCCGACCGGGCACGAGGCGATCGCGTTCGGCGAGCACCGCGGCGCCGCACTATGGGAGAGTGTGCCGTCCGAGTATCGGGTGCTGCTGATCGAGCATATCCGGGTGCAGGGCGACGTCGAAAACGCCGCCATCGAGCAAAGCCGCACGTTGACCGGCAGCGTGCCGAGCCGGTTCGAACTCAATAACCTGTTTCAATTCTATCTGGAGGAAGGGCGCCATACCTGGGCCATGGTGCACTTGCTGATCGCCTATTTCGGCCACGAGGGCACGGTCGAGGCCGAGGCCCTGCTGGAGCGGCTCTCGGGCGACGCGCAGCAGCCGCGCCTGCTCGACGCCTTCAACCTCCAGACCGACGACTGGCTGTCGCATTTCATGTGGTGCTTCCTGGCCGACCGGGTCGGCAAGTACCAGATCCAGGCCGTGACCCAGTGCGCCTTCGCGCCGTTGGCGCGCTCGGCCAAATTCATGATGTTCGAAGAACCGCTGCACATCGGCTTCGGCGCGGCCGGACTGGAACGCGTCCTGTGCCGAAGCGCCGAGGCGACCTTGCGCGCCGACAGCCATGAGCTGGCCGACGCCGGCGCCATCGGCTTGCCGGTGTTCCAGAAGTACCTCAATTTCTGGGTCTCGCGTATCTTCGACCTGTTCGGCAACGACAGCTCGCAGCGGGCCCACGAGCTGTACCAGGGGGGCATCCGGGTCGCCCGCCATTTCAGCGAGTACCAGGACCGGCCGGTGACCCTCGACGTGCGCGCCGGCGCCGGTCTGCGCCAGGAACAAGTGGCGCCGGAGTGGGCGATGAATGCCATCATGCGCCGGCAATACATCGCCGAGGTGGCCAAACTGGTCGAGCGCTGGAACGTGCAGCTGGCGCGCCTGGCGATCGACGTGACGCTGTCGCTGCCCCACGAGCGCTTCAACCGGGCATTCGGGCCGTGCAAGGGATTGTTGTACGATGTCGACGGCACGGCGTTGGGCGCGGGCGGGGCCGAACAGGTCGCCGCGCGCCTGCCGTCCCAGGCCGAGATGGAGCAGGTGCGCGCGCTCATGCGCCGCGAGCTGGGGCCCGACCGCTATGCTTCATGGATCGCGCCGGCCGGCTGCACGCTCAAGGCGATGGCCGATGCGTTCGTCGCCGACCACAGTCCGAAGAGCGGGCCGCGCTAGCGCGCGCCCGGATGCCGTTTAACCATGGAAGAGCATTTATGACCACTGCAGCAACCCTCGAACCGCCTGCCGGCGCTGGCGCCGATGTCGATGGCGCGTCCCATGTCGGCTACCTGCGCCTCGGCGTGGCCGACGACGACGGCGCGCCGATGGCGCTGTCGCTGCTGTATCCCACCGATGACGCGCCCATGCCGGTGCGCCTGGGACCTTTCCAGCTGGAGGTGGCGATGCATGCCCCGGTGCGGCCGGGCAGCTATCCGCTGGTGATCATTTCGCACGGCACGCGCAGCTCGCCCATGGTGTTTCGCACCCTCGCGCAGTTTTTGGCCAGCAACGGCTGCATAGTCGGCCTGCTCGAGCATCCGTTCGACTGCGTGACGAATTGCTCGCAGCAGTACTCCTACGAGAACCTGGTCAACCGGCCGCGCCAGATCGACCTGGCGCTCGACGCCGCCCTGGCCGCGCCCGGTGTCGGTGCGGCGATCCGGACCGACCAGATCAGCCTGATCGGCCACTCGGTCGGCGCCTACACGGTGCTGGCCGCCGCCGGCGCGGCGCCGGACACCTCTGCCTTCGTCGCGTTCTGCCACGCGCCGGAAAACCACGCCGCGCCCGAGTGG
>DATMSN010000753.1:0-3020 GCA_035565375.1 Duganella sp.
CCGCCGGTCTCCGAACTGCCGTAGACTTCCACCGGCACCTGGCCCAGCACGGCGACCATCGCGAACGCCGTCTCGGGCGCCAGCGGACCGCCCGACGAGAAGACAGCGCGCAGCATCCGCGCGGCGCCGCTCCAGTCCAGGTGGTCCGGCAGGCGTTTCAGATGCGCCGGGCTGGCGATCAGCACGCACGGACCGGCCGCCAGCGCCGGCGCCAGCGCCTCGGGGAAGGCGATGCTGACGGCGTGGATGGCGCGGCTGGAACTGAGCGGCCACAAAATCTTGAACAGCAAGCCATAGATGTGCTGATGCGACACCGTCGCCAGGATGGCGGCGTCGCCCGCCGCCGGTCCAAACAGCAGATCGAGCGTTTCGACCTCGTTCGCCATCTGCGACAGTTTTTTCGGGATCGCCTGCGCCGCACCGGTGCTGCCGGAGGTAAACACCACCAGCGCCGGGAACTCTGGATCGAGCGCGCCGTCCATTTCCGCGTCGTCGTCCGCGGGCGGCGACGGCCGCAAAGGCGCCATCTCGGCCGGGAACTGGCCCAGGAAGCCATCGACCGATGCCCGCAGCGCGGCGCATGTGGCCTCCAGCGTGTCGGCGCTTAGCCAGATGGTTTTACCGGCGTGCCATGCGCCGAGCAAGGCCGCGCCGAATTCGATGCTGTCTTCCAGGTACAGCGCGTAATCGCGCCCCGGCCGGCCGCGCAACAGCGCGTGCCACGCCCGCGCGCGCGCCAGGAACCGTTCATTGGTGACGCCCTCGCCGGCACTCCAGCCGACGATGCCGCCGGCCGGCCGCGCGGCCATCGCCGCGAACAGACGCTCGATACGGTCAGACATGGTGCAGCCGCTTGAAACGCATCCGCACCAGATATTCGGCGCCGAACAGGATCGCCATCAAGGCATACGAAATCACGCCGGTGTACAGCGACCACACCGCCTCGGAAGCCCACAGCGCGGTCGCCAGCGCGATCGCGCCGTTGACCACGAAAAAGCCGCACCATATCTGCGTGACCGAGCGCATATAGGCCTGCGCCGGCGGCGCGAAATCCTCGCCGCGCAGGCGCGCCATGCGCTCGACCGCCGACATCGGCGTCGTCAGGCTCCAGGCGAAGCCCGCCAGCAGCGCGGCGTTCACCAGCACCGGGTAGAGCTTCAACGGCAGCAGCAGATTGCTCCAGATCGCGCACGCGACCAGCACCAGGCCGCCCGCGACCGACCAGCGCGCCACGCCGCCCAACTTGAGCGCGGGCAGGCGCGTGGCCACCGCCAGCAGCAGCAGGCCGGCCAGCCAGCGCGGTTCCACTTGTCCATGTCCCAGCCAGATCGCCAACGGATACAGCAGCGTCAGCGCCGCCGTCAATACAGTCATCGGCATCGCGTTTAAGCCGCCTGCTCCGTCATGCCGGCCAGCGCGTCGACCACGTCGCCGATGGTGCGGATGGTCTTGAACACCTCCGGCTGCAGGCGCTTGCCGGTCAGTTGCTTCAGTTTGACGGCCAGGTCGACGGCGTCGATGCTGTCGATATCGAGATCGGCGTACAGGTTCGAGTCGGCGGTCAGTTCTGCCTTATCGAGTTCGAACATATCGGCCAACAAATCGATCACCCAGGCTTGCAGCTGGTCTTTGCTCATGTCGTTCAACGCTATCATGTCGTGCTCCCTTATTTCTTCCTGTGGGTCTCGATCATCGTCGCCAGCGCCCGCACCGACGCGAAATGGCGGCGGGTGTCTTCGGAATCGGCGGACAGGGAAATCCCGTACTTCTTCTGCAACGCGACGCCCAGTTCCAGCGCGTCGATCGAATCGAGGCCCAGGCCTTCGACAAACAACGGTGCGGCGCTGTCGATATCGTCCGGCGTGATATCTTCCAGCTGCAGCACTTCGATGATCAATTCTTTTACTTCCTGTTCAAGCATGACGTTGGTACTTCCCGGTAAAATAGTCTTGTAAAAATTCCGTCAACTGGCGCGCCGCCATCACTTCGCTGGCACCGCCCCCAGTAAACGTCTCGATCGCCAGGTCATCCTGGACGTCTATCCGTATCAACACCCGCCGCGGCGGCACGCGCCACCACTTCTCGCCCTTGCCCAACGTAAGCGGCTCGCAGCGGATCAGCACCGGCGTCATATCGCGCGCGCCGCGCACCGCAATGTTGGCCGCGCCGCGCTTCATGCTGATGACGCCATCGGCCGGCGTGCGCGTCCCCTCGGGGAACACGATCAGGTTATTGCCACGCCGCAGGGAGGCGATGCAATCGTCCACCAGCGCCGCCCCGCCCTCGTTGTTGATATACCCGGCCGCCCGCACCGGCCCGCGCGTGAAGGGGTTGTTCCACAACGCGCCCTTGACGATGCAGTCGGCGTTCCTCACGAACGCCATCAGGAACACGGTATCGATCAGCGTCGGGTGGTTCGCCAATATCAGCAAGCCGCCGCGTTCCAGCTTTTCCAGGCCGCGCACTTCGTAGCGCAGCACGCCCAGTGCGCGCATGATGTCCACGTAGGCGCGAAACGCCCGCCGTATCAGCCCGCGCGCCGCCGCCACGCGCCGCTCCTTGTTCCGCACCGCCAGGTTCAGCACCGGGAACAGCACCACGCGCATCAGCAGCCCGCCAACGCCGAACACCGTAAAACTCAACCCCGTGGCGAACACGCGCCAATACAGCGACAGCCTGGCCAGCGCCGCATCAAGCATCGCGGCTCCAGCACCAGCGCATGCGGCCGTCGCACCGCTCCATCCGGTCGGCCCCGCTCAGATGGAAGGCCGCCACCTCCAACCCGCCCGGCATGCCCGACGATGGCGCCCGGTCGCTCGCGTTCCAGCGCAACGTGATCGGATCATCGGCGGCATCGGCGGCCGTCATCAGCCATGCCCACGCGTGCGGCTGCTCCTCGCAATCCTGGAACGGCAAAAACAGTTCCGGCAGCTGGCTATCGGAGGCCACCAGCAGCACCGCCGGCGCGCCGTCGGCCAGCAGTCCGCACGCCTCGATCACCGCGTGTTCGATGGTCGCCG
>DATMSN010000754.1:0-2553 GCA_035565375.1 Duganella sp.
TGGCCCAGCACATCCTTCTCGATATCGAAGCGGATGGTGCCGGCGATCGCATACGCCACCACCAGCGGCGGCGACGCCAGGAACGCCTGCTTCGCGTACGGGTGGATGCGGCCATCGAAATTGCGGTTGCCCGACAGGACGGCGGTCGCGTACAAGTCGCGCTCCACCACTTCCTTCTGTATCGCCGGATCGAGCGCGCCGGACATGCCGTTGCACGACGTGCAGGCGTAGGCCACCACGCCGAAGCCCAGCTTCTCCAGCTCGGGCATCAGTCCCGCCTCCTCCAGATACAGGGTCACGGTCTTGGAGCCGGGGGCGAGCGAACTTTTCACCCACGGCTTGCGGGTCAGGCCGCGCGCGTTGGCGTTGCGCGCCAGCAGACCGGCGGCGATCATATTGCGCGGATTGTTGGTGTTGGTGCAGCTCGTGATGGCGGCGATGATGCAGGCGCCGTCCGGCATCAGGCCAGGTTCGTTTTCCACCACGCCGCTGATGCCGCGCGCGGCCAGCTCGGAGGTCGGCACGCGGTTGTGCGGATTCGACGGACCGGCGATGTTGCGCACAACCGACGACAAATCGAACGTCAGCACGCGCTCGTACTCGGCGGTCTTCAGCGCGTCGGCCCACAGGCCGGTTTCCCTGGCATAGAGCTCCACCAGCTTGACCAGTTCGTCATCGCGCCCGGTCAGCTTCAGGTACTTGATGGTTTGCTCATCGATGTAGAACATCGCGGCGGTGGAGCCGTATTCCGGCGCCATGTTGGAGATGGTCGCGCGGTCGCCAAGCGTCAGGTGCGCGGCGCCCTCGCCGAAGAACTCCAGATACGACGACACCACCTTTTGCTTGCGCAGGAATTCGGTCAGCGCCAGCACGGTGTCGGTCGCGGTGATGCCCGGTCCCGGCTTGCCGGTCAGCTCGACGCCGATGATGTCGGGCAGCCGCATCCACGATGCGCGGCCCAGCATCACGCTCTCCGCCTCCAGCCCGCCGACGCCGATGGCGATCACGCCCAGCGCGTCGACCATCGGCGTGTGCGAATCGGTGCCGACCAGCGTATCGGGGAAGGCCACGCCGTCCACGGTTTGAATCACCGGCGACATGCGCTCCAGATTGATCTGGTGCAGGATGCCGTTCCCCGGCGGGATCACGTCGACGTTCTTGAACGCCTTCTTGGTCCAGTTGATGAAATCGAAGCGGTCTTCGTTGCGGCGGTCCTCGATGACGCGGTTCTTGTCGAAGGCATCGGGATCGAAACCGCCGCATTCGACGGCCAGCGAGTGGTCGACCACCAGCTGCGTCGGCACCACGGGGTTGACCAGCGCCGGATCGCCGCCCTGCAGCGCGATGGCGTCGCGCAGGCCGGCCAGGTCGACCAGCGCGGTCTGGCCCAGGATGTCGTGGCACACCACACGGGCCGGGAACCATGGGAAATCAAGATCGCGGCGTCGCTCGATGAACTGGCTGAGCGAGGCGTTCAAGGTTTCAGGGTCGCAGCGGCGCACCAGGTTCTCGGCCAGCACGCGGGAGGTGTAAGGCAGTTTGGCCCAGGCGCCCGGCTCGATCGCGTCGACCGCCGCGCGGGCGTCGAAGTAGTCCAGCCGGGTGCCGGGCAAGGGCTTGCGGAATAAGGTGTTCATCACTTTCTATCCTTGATCGGCACGAATTGCAGGTCTTCCGGGCCGACGTAGTTGGCGCTCGGACGAATGATCTTGTTGTCGATGCGCTGCTCGATGATGTGCGCGGCCCAGCCGGAGGTGCGCGAGATGACGAACAGCGGCGTGAACATCGCCGTCGGCACGCCCATCATGTGATACGACACGGCCGAGAACCAGTCCAGGTTCGGGAACATCTTCTTGGCGTCCCACATGACCGTCTCCAGGCGCTCGGCGATGTCGAACATCTTCATCGAGCCGCCCTCCTGCGACAGCTTGCGCGCCACTTCCTTGATGACGACGTTGCGCGGATCGGAGATCGTGTACACCGGGTGGCCGAAACCGATCACCACCTCCTTGTTGGCGACGCGGTTGCGGATGTCGGCTTCGGCTTCGTCGGGATTTTCGTAGCGCTTCTGGATCTCGAACGCGAATTCGTTGGCGCCGCCGTGTTTCGGGCCGCGCAGCGCGCCGATGGCGCCGGTGATGGCCGAATGGATGTCCGAGCCGGTGCCGGCGATGACGCGGCCGGTGAAGGTCGACGCGTTGAACTCGTGTTCCGCATACAGGATCAGCGACGTATGCATCGCCCGCACCCAGCTGTCGGAAGGCTTGAAGCCGTGCAGCAGATGCAGGAAGTGGCCGCCGATGGAATCGTCGTCGGTTTCGACTTCGATCCGCTTGCCGTTATGGCTGAAGTGATACCAGTACAGCAGCATCGAACCGAAGGAGGCCATCAGGCGGTCGGCGATGTCGCGCGCGCCGGGCACATTGTGGTCGTCCTTCTCGGGCAACACGCAGCCCAGCACCGAGACGCCGGTGCGCATCACATCCATCGGGTGCGCCGACGCCGGCAGCGCCTCCAGCGCCGCCTTCACCGCCCGCGGCAGGCCGCGCAGGG
>DATMSN010000755.1:0-1591 GCA_035565375.1 Duganella sp.
GCGCCTGCGCGGCCGGCTCGACAAGGCGGCGCTGCAGGCCGCGCTGGACCGTATCGTCGAACGCCACGAGGTGTTGCGCACCCGCTTTGTCGGCATCGGCGGCCATGTGCGCCAGGTCATCGACGAGCCGCGCGGCTTCGCGCTGACGCATCAGGACCTGGCCGGCGCCGGTGACGGCGAGCTGCAACGGATCGGCAAGGAGGAGGCGAGCCTGCCCTTCGATCTCGCGCTCGGCCCGCTCGTCCGCGGCCGCCTGCTGCGGCTGGGCGACGACGACCATGTGCTGCTGGTGACCACGCACCATATCATCTCGGACGGCTGGTCGGCGGGCGTGCTGGCGCGGGAATTCTCGATCCTGTATCGCGCCATCCGCGATGGCCAGCCCGATCCGTTGCCGCCGTTGCCGATCCAGTACGCCGACTACGGCGTGTGGCAGCGTCAATGGTTGCAGGGACCGCTGTTGCAGCGGCAATTGCAGCAATGGGTGGAGCAGTTGCGGGGGGCGCCGGCGCTGCTGGGCGTGCCCACCGACCGGCCGCGTCCGCCGATGCAGGATTATCGCGGCGCGAATATCGAGATCGATCTCGACAGCGAACTGACCCAGGCCCTGAAGGCGCTGAGCCAGCGCCACGGCACCACGATGTACATGACGCTGGTCGCGGCCTGGGCCGCCGTGCTCAGCAGGCTGAGCGGGCAGGAGCAGGTCGTCATCGGCAGTTCGCACGCCGGCCGCAACCGCGTCGAGATCGAGCCGCTGATCGGTTTCTTCATCAATACCCAGGCGCTCAAGATCGACCTGTCGGGCCGCCCCGGCGTGCACACGCTGCTGGCGCAGGCCAAGCGGATGGCGGTGCAGGCGCAAAGCCTGCAGGACGTGCCGTTCGAGCGCCTGGTCGAGGCGCTCAATCCGCCGCGCTCGCTGTCCCATCATCCGGTGTTCCAGGTGATGCTGTCCTGGCACAACACGCCCAAGGTGCAGCTCGAACTGCCGGGATTGACGGCCGAAACCGTCGGCAGCGCGCCGGAGTTCGCGCAGTTCGACCTGTCGCTGGAGTTGCGTGAAGTCGACGACCGCATCGGCGGCCAGCTCAACTACGCGACCGCGCTGTTCGACGAGAGCACGATCCGGCGCCACTGGGACTATCTGCACGCGATGTTGCGCGGCATGGTCGCGGACGACAGCCAGCCGGTCGAGCGGATCGACTTGCTCGGCGTGTCCGAACGCCGCCTGGTGCTCGACACCTTCAACGAGACGCACGGCGCGCCCGCGAGCGGCGGCTTGATCCACGAGCTGTTCGAGCGGCAGGCGGCCGCCCAGCCCGACACGGCGGCGCTGGAGTTCGAGGGGCAACAGCTGAGTTATCGCGAACTCAACGAGCGTGCCAACCAGCTGGCCCATCATTTGCGCGGGCTGGGCGTGGGGCCGGACGCGCGGGTCGCCATCTGTGCCGAACGCGGCCTGGAGATGGTGGTGGCGCTGATCGCCACGTTGAAGGCCGGTGGCGCCTACGTGCCGCTGGATCCGGTCCATCCGGACGACCGGCTGGCCCACATGCTCCAGGACAGCGCGGCGGTGGCGGTGCTGAGCCAG
>DATMSN010000756.1:0-1609 GCA_035565375.1 Duganella sp.
CGCTGGGTGTCGCGCTCGAACAGCTTGACGCCCAGCCGCTCCTCCAGCTGCCGCACGGCGCGGCTCAGCGGCGGCTGCGTCATGTGCAGCCGTTCGGCCGCCTGGCGGAAGTTGAGGCACTGGGCGACGGCGACGAACATCTGCAGCGCGTGGGTATCGAGTTTTCGCATGATACCGAAAAGGTATCATGGTTTCGAAAAGCGCGCCCGCCGAGTCCGCTTTATCGGAGGCGTGTGGAACCAAACTACAGCGCAGTTTTGCCAACGGGAATTTGCGGACCCATCCGCGCGGAGCCGCTATTGTGCGGCGCGGCGGGCCCGGCCGGAGCGTAAACGCCTGACGCGGACCACTTCCCTCCTACGCTAAATGTAGGCAGCCTCCGATGGCGCGCGCCCGCCATGCAGGCTACTCTTGTCGCAGTGCGTCACGACTTCTATGGGACGCGTCTTTTACCAATGAAAACGGAAAATCTATGTCGACCAGAAAAAAGAACGCAGACCTACCGCGTCAGGGCAAGCCAAAAAACAATGACAAGCAACAACAGCAGCAACGACCCACCGGCAGCGAGGGCAAGCCGACACAGCCTAGCCCACCCGTGAGAGGCCTCGACCTCGCCGCCATGCTGATGATCGGCGACGAACACGTCGTCATCAACGGCCACGAAGACGACAACATCAGCTTCATGGCGGAGTTTATCGATCCATGATGAGGGTGCGCTGTCTGACAGACGCAGGCATATGACGGCGACAGAATCGGCTATCGCGTTTTGACAGCCGTTTTTGAAAGTCGCCCTAATGTCCTCACCTGTGTCCACACCCGCATCCGCCGCATCCGACTTGGTGGTCGTCCGCAAGGAAGGCCTGTATTGCGTGCCCGGCCAGTTCTACATCGACCCGTGGCGGCCGGTGGAACGCGCCGTCATCACGCACGCCCACGGCGATCACGCGCGCGGCGGCCACCAGCACTATCTGACCGCCGAGACCGGCGTGAATGTGGTCAAGTCGCGCCTCGGCCCCATCCATATCGAGGGCCTGGCCTATGGCGAGCGGGTGGTGCACAACGGCGTGACGATCTCGCTGCATCCGGCCGGCCACGTGCTGGGGTCGGCGCAGGTGCGCATGGAGTACCAGGGCCAGGTGTGGGTGGCGTCCGGCGACTACAAGGTCGAGGCGGACAGCACCTGCACGCCGTTCGAGCCGGTGCGCTGCGATACCTTCATCACCGAGTCGACCTTCGGCCTGCCGATCTACCAGTGGCAGCCGCAGCAGGATGTGTACGACGACATCAACGACTGGTGGCGCGCCAACGCCGCGCAGGGGCGCGCCAGCGTCATGCAGTGCTACAGCTTCGGCAAGGCGCAGCGCATCCTGAGCGGGCTGGACCCCGAGATCGGCACCATCATTTGCCACGGCGCCGTGCAGACCTTGAACCAGGTCTACCGCGACGAGGGCGTGCGGCTGCCGCCGACCGTCATGGTCAACGAGGTCGACAAGCAGGACATCGGCCGCGCCATGGTCATCGCGCCGCCGTCGGCCGCCGGGTCGCCGTGGATCAAGCGCTTCGGCGACTTCAGCGACGCCTTCGCCAGCGGCTGGATGCAGCTGCGCGG
>DATMSN010000757.1:0-2880 GCA_035565375.1 Duganella sp.
GGCGCCGCGCGCCGCGCGGGCGTATGGAAATAGTGTGCATGAAAAGCCTCTGCGTGATTGAACTGTATGCAGTACGGCGGTGCCGCCGCCGGCCATGAAAAAGGCCAGGCGTGACGATACGGCCCGCTGGTCAGGCGGGCGTGCGGGGAGGGCGGAGCGGGGGGAGGGTGGTTCTGCCGGTGTGGACGTCCGGCTCGAACAGCGGCGCGGCGCGCGGCAACTGCGATGCCGGTAGTTGCGCCGCCACAGGGAACAGCAGGTTCATGTTGCAGCCCTGGTCGTAGTCGGCCAGGTGCTGCACGGATTTTCCGGAATCGTCCTGGTGGATGCCGTCGTCGTGGTCGTCGTCACCATCGTCACCATCGTCACCGTCATGGTGGTGGTCGGTGTCGTGATGATGCGGCACATGGGCGGCATGTTCCGCCATATGCGCGGCCACCGCTGCGATACTGTGTTCCGTCCCGCCACCGAACAAGTGCGCGAGATTGCGCTCCGCGGCAGCTGTCGCTTGCCACGGAAGCACAAACATCAAAAAAATCAGGAGCGCCTTCTTCATGTCGGGACGTGATATGGGACGGTGGTGGGCAGATCGCTTATTGTATGCCCTGCAGCCTATGGCATGTCAATATTAAGGGAGCAACCTGCCAAGGCGCACCACGGTGACGCCGGCGCGCAGCTGGCGCAGCGACGGCATCACCAGCACGCAGTTGGGATAGGGCGTGCGCACCGGCGTGTCGCCGTCCCAGCCGATGATGGTGCCGGCTTCGGCGAAGGTCTCCAGGCCGGTATAGTCGCCGGCGAAACGGAAATCGGTGCCGCTGGCGACCACCGGTTCGGTCACACGGATCACCTTCTGCGACGGCGGGTGCGGCTTGAGCCAGCCGGCCGGCATGTCGCCGGCATCGAGGTTGCCGCACAAGAGCAGGAATCGCGCGCAGCTGTTGCGCGCCACATCGACCCCGCCGGCCTCCCAGTGCTGGCCGGTTTCGACCAGCAGCGCGGTGTGCGGCTTGGCCGGATCGCCGAAGGCGCCGTAGTCGCGCATGCGGCGGCCTTCCGGGTGGCCCTCGTCGCTGATGATGTGCTCCGGCACCCCGAGCCGCCTGGCCATGTCTATGCCTTTTTGCAGCGGACCGCAAACCGACAACGGCGCGCTGCGCTCGTGCATCGAGTGCAGGTCGAGTAAAAAATCGACGCTGTCGATCAGCGGGCGCAGGGCGCGCGCGCGGCGCAATTCCGACGAGTCCTGCGACAGGTCGTCGAGCGTGGCGGGCAGCCATACGCGGTTGAGGTCCTGGTCGACGAAACGCGAGGCGTCCGGCAGCTTCGGATCGAAGCTGCGGTAGGCGTCGATGTTGGCGAACGACAGTGTGAGGCGTCCGCGCCTCGGACGCAGGCCGCTGTCGATCAGCGCCTTGACGGCGATCGCACCGGATACCTCGTTGCCGTGGGTGAGGGCGTTGATCATCGTGTGCGGGCCGGGCGCGCCGCTATCGTAGGTGTAGACGTAGGGGACGCCGGTGTTGCCCTTGGCGTAGGGGCCGAGGTCGGGGAATTCGATTTCGATCGGGTAGGTTTCCATCGTCATTGCTTCAGTCCTCCAAGACAGAGATATTTGGTGTGCATGTAGTCGTCCAGGCCATAGCGCGAACCTTCCCGGCCGTAGCCGGAATCCTTGACGCCGCCGAACGGCGCCGATTCCGCCGCCAGCGCGCCTTCATTGATGCCGACGATGCCGGTCTCCAGCCGCTCGGCCACACGCCACACGCGCGAGATATCGCGCGCGTAGAAGTAGGCGGCCAGGCCGAAGGGCGTGTCGTTGGCGGCGGCGACCACTTCGTCCTCGGTAGCGAAGCGGAACAGCGCCACCACCGGACCGAAGGTCTCTTCCCGCGCCAGCAGCATGTCGTGGCTGGCCTCGGACAATACGGTCGGCGCGTAGTAAGTCGACACCGGGGTGGATGCGGCGCGAGCGTCACCACCCGGCGCGGGCAGCGGCTGGCCGCCGCACAGCAATTGGGCGCCGCGTTCCCTGGCATCGGCCACGTGGGCGGCGATCTTGTCGAGCGCGCGCTGGTTGATCATCGGGCCGATCTGCGAAGCCGGGTCGGTGGCCGGGCCGACCACCAGCGCCGCCACGCGCGCCGCCAGCAACTGCGCGAAGCGCGCATACACGGCTTCCTGCACGTAGACCCGGTTCGGGCTGACGCAGGTCTGGCCGCCATTGCGGAATTTGGCGGCCATCAGGCCTTCCACGGCGTCTTCCAGGCTGGCGTCGTCGAAAACGATGAACGGCGCGTTGCCACCCAGTTCCAGCGACAGTTTCTTGAGCGTGGCGGCCGAATCGCGCGCCAGGCTTTTGCCGACGGCGGTCGAGCCGGTGAAGGTGATCTTGCGTACGCGCGCGTCCCCGAGCCATACGCCGACGACGGCCGGGGTTTGCGCGCGCGACGCGGTGACGATATTGAGCACGCCCGCCGGAATGCCCGCTTCGTGCGCCAGCAGCACCAGCGCGAGCGCCGTCAGCGGGGTGTCCTCGGCCGGCTTGGCGACCACCGTGCAGCCGGCGGCCAGCGCGGGTGCGATTTTCCGGGCGATCATCGCCAGCGGGAAGTTCCACGGCGTGATCGCGGCGACCACGCCGGCCGGCTCCTTGAGCACCATCAGTTTGCGGCCGCGCACCGGCTCCGGAATGATGTCGCCGTATGCCCGCACCGCCTCCTCGGCGAACCACTCGACATACGAGGCGCCGTACAGCACTTCGCCGCGCGCCTCGGCCAGCGGCTTGCCCTGCTCACGCGAGATCAGGCGCGCCAGGTCTTCCCTGTTGGCCAGGATCAGCGCGTGCCAGCGCTTGAGCAGAGCGGCGCGGTCGCGGGC
>DATMSN010000758.1:0-1854 GCA_035565375.1 Duganella sp.
CGTCATCGTCGGCGGCGGCACCGCCGGCTGGATGACGGCGGCGCCGCTGGCGCTCAAGCTGGGCGGGCGCTGCGCGATCGTGCTGGTCGAGTCGCCCGAGATCGGCACCGTCGGCGTCGGCGAAGCGACGCTGCCGACCATCCGCTACTACAATCTCGCCCTGGGCCTGGACAACGCCGATTTCGTCAGCAAGACGCAGGCGACGTACAAGCTGGGCATCGAGTTCAAGGACTGGGGGCATGTCGGCAACCGCTTCTTCCACGGTTTCGGCGATTTCGGCCCCGCGATCGACAATCGTCCGGCCCACATGTACTGGCTGCGCCTGTCGCGCGCGTTCAAGGATATGCCCTCGTACGAGCAATGGTCTATGGCGACGGCGATGGCGCGCAACAACCGCTTCGCGCCGCCGCACGACGAGCTGCCATCGATCACCGACGCCTACGGCTACGCCTATCATTTCGACGCCGGCCTGTATGCCGCCTATTTGCGCGACTATGCCATGCGCCGCGGCGTGGAGCGGATCGAAGGCATGGTCGACGGCGTCGAACAGCACCCCGAGACCGGCTTCATCACCGCCCTCAAGCTGCGCGACGGGCGCCGCGTCGAGGGCGACCTGTTTGTCGATTGCTCCGGCTTTCGCGGGCTGCTGATCGAAGGTGTGTTCAAGGCCGGCTACGACGACTGGAGCGCCATGCTGCCCTGTAACAGCGCGCAGGCCGTGCCGTGCGCCAAGGCCGCCGAGCTCACGCCCTACACGACCTCGACCGCCAGGAGCGCCGGCTGGACCTGGCGCATCCCGCTGCAGCACCGCACCGGCAACGGCCATGTGTACTGCGACGCCTTCACCACCGACGAGGAAGCGGGCCGCGTGCTGCTGGACGGCCTGGGCGGCGAAGCGCTCGACGCGCCGCGCCAACTGCGCTTTACCACCGGCCGGCGCCGCAAGTCGTGGATCAAGAACTGCGTCGCCATCGGTTTGTCGAGCGGCTTTCTCGAGCCGCTCGAATCGACCAGCATCAACATCATCGAACTGGCGGTCGGCTGGCTGCTCCAGTATTTTCCCAACCGCGATTGCCGCCCCGTGCTGGCCGACGAGTTCAACCGCCTGATCGCGGAACGCTACGGGTTCGTGCGCGACTTCATCGTGCTGCACTACAAGGTCACCGACCGGACCGATTCCGAGTTCTGGCGCTACTGCGCCAACATGCCGATTCCGGACTCGCTGCGGCACCAGATCGAGCTGTTCCGCGAGACGGGGCGCGTGGTCGTCTACGATCCGCTGGGATTCGCCGTGCCGTCGTACGTCTCGCTGCTGATGGGACTGGGCGTGGTGCCCAAGCAGAACGATCCGCTGATCGACACCATGCAGTTCGAGCAACTGCTGGCGCATTTCGCCAGCCGGCGCGAGCTCATCGCCCGGACGGTCAAGGCGATGCCCGGGCACGCCCAATACCTTGCCCGACAGCGGGGGGCGGCATGAAACCGACGTTCAACCGCATCGTGGTGGTCGGCGGCGGCACGGCCGGATGGATGACGGCCGCCGCGCTCGCCACCGCCCTGAAGGGCACCGCCGTCGAGCTGGTCGAATCGGAGGAGATCGGCATTGTCGGGGTGGGGGAGGCGACCTTTCCCTCGATCCGCAATTTCCACCGTCTGCTCGGCGTCGACGAGGCCGAGTTCCTGCGCGCCACCAACGGCACCTACAAGCTGGGCATCGAGTTTCGCGACTGGCGCGCGCGCGGCGAAAGCTATTTCCATACCTTCGGCGATTTCGGCGACCTGAGCGGCCCGGCCGCCGTGTGGGGCCAGTATCGCCGGCTGGGCGGGGCCGGCCTCGGCGCGCTGGGCGAGCAG
>DATMSN010000759.1:0-4012 GCA_035565375.1 Duganella sp.
GGCACCGCCCTGAGCACCAGCCTGCGGCTCGACGCCGCGCGCGCCGCGCGGGGCCACCGGGTCGGTATCGCCAACGCCGGCTATTGGGGCATTCCGGTCAAGCCGAGCACCCGCTACCGCGCCAGCTTCTACGCCAAAACCGCCGGCGCCGGCGGCGTGCCGCTGACCGTCAGCATCGAAGGCGTGGACGGCAAGGCCGTGTACGCGCAGGCCGAGGGCGGCCGCATCGACGGCGACTGGAAGCGCTACAGCGTCACCCTGACGACCGCCGCCAACGTCAAGCCGACCGCCGACGCGCGCCTGGTGATCGCCACCGAAAGCCCGGGCACCGTGTGGTTCAACCAGGTCTCGCTGTTCCCGCCGACTTACAAGGACCGGCCGAACGGCAACCGGGCCGACCTGATGCAAAAGCTGGTCGACATGAAGCCGGCCTTCCTGCGCTTCCCGGGCGGGAACTACCTCGAAGGCGAGACCGTGGCCACTCGCTTCAAATGGAAGGAAACGCTCGGCCCGATCGAGCAGCGTCCCGGCCATCGCGGCACCTGGGGCTACCGCTCGTCCGACGGCATGGGCCTGCTCGAGTTCCTCGAATGGTGCGAGGACATGAAGGCCGAGCCGGTGCTGGCCGTGTTCGCCGGTTACGCGCTTCACGGCGAAACCATTCCGGCCGGGCCGGAACTGCAGGCCTTCGTCCAGGAAGCGCTCGACGAGATCGAATACGTCACCGGCGACGTCAGCACGAAGTGGGGCGCGCAGCGCGCCAGGGATGGCCATCCGGCCCCGTTCAAGCTGCGCTACGTCGAGATCGGCAATGAGGACGGCTTCGACAAGCAGAAGACCTACGACGGCCGCTACACCCAGTTCCACGACGCCATCAAGGCGAAGTACCCGCGGCTCAAGCTGATCTCCACCGTGAACGGCAAGGACTGGCTGAGTCAGCTACAGAAGCTGACCAGCCGGGTGCCCGACCTGGTCGACGAGCACTACTATTACAGCCCGATGGAGATGATGAACGACGCCGCGCGCTACGACAGCTACGAGCGCAAGGGGCCGAAAGTCTTCATCGGCGAGTGGGCCGCGCGCGAAGGCGAGCCGACCACCAACTTGCACTCCGCGCTGGCCGATGCCGCCTTCATGGCCGGCATGGAGCGCAATGCCGACGTCGTCGAAATGTCCTGCTACGCGCCGCTACTGGTGAACGTGAACCCGGGCGGCATGCAGTGGAAATCGAACCTGGTCGGCTACGACGCGCAAACCAGCTACGGCTCGCCGTCCTACCACGCACAGAAGATGTTCAGCAATTATCTGGGCGACGTGTCGCTGCCGGTGACGGCGGAGAAGGTGGGTACGCAGACCTGGCAGCAGCCGGCCAGGGAGGAGACGCCGCAGGTGCTGCCGCCGGCCAGGGAAGTGCCGACGATGTTCTTCTCGGCGACCAAATCGGACCGGCGCGGCGAGATCTACCTGAAGGTCGTCAACGCGATCGGCACGGCGCAGGCGGTGCGGGTCGACCTCGCCGGCGCCGGCAAGGTGGCTCCTGAAGGCAAGGCGATCGTGCTTACCTCGGCGAAGAAGGAAGACACCAACACCATCGCCGAGCCGACCAAGGTGGTGCCGGTGACCAGCAAGGCCAGCGGGCTGGGCAAGCAATTCAGCTACAGCTTCGCGCCGTATTCGGTGACCGTGCTGGTGCTGTCGACTAAATAGGCCGCCACGACTTTTATGAGACAAAAAGACTAGCCGCCTGTCGAAGTCAGGTAAAAATACCTGGGACTGTCCATCTCGCCTGTTATGATGCCGGGACCGTGCCGTCAAAGAGTGCGGTGCCGAGACAGTTCAATACCCTACCTCCTATATGCAAGAGTTCTTTAAGAAGGCGCTTTTGGCGCTGATTGTCCTGCTCGTCGTGGACGCGGTGCTGGCGTTTTTTTTTATTTACCGGACCTTTCCGGCACAGACACTGTTGCCGGCGCATAAAGGTAGCTCGCGCTGGCATTACGGAACATATTCCGATGTGGTGACCGGAGGAGGGTCGTCGGTGAGCTTGCACGACACGTCGCGCGATCGGCTGCGCTTCGACTTCAAGCTGAAGGACGTGACCGCGTATCCTTTTGTCGCCACCGACCTGGTCCTTGAGGACGCCCAAGGACGGCAGACTCACGCGGATTGGTCGAAGTTCCGTACCATCACCTTTGTCGCCAAATGTTCCCCCGCCACTTCCATGATGTTCGAGGTGTCCGCCTTCGATGAAAAATTTTCCAAGCCGGGCAAGTTCGAGACTTACCGTCCACCCAGGACGTATTTTTCGTGCAATGAACAGGGCATGGCGGTGACGCTCGACCTGGCCCGGCTGCTGATTCCCGAATGGTGGTTTGCTACGGTGAAGGAGGACTTGGGGCGCCAGGGTTATAAACTGAACAGGGTCGGGAAGATCATGTTCGGCACCAGCACCGCCACGCCACGCAATGTCGATGCTTATATTGAAATCAGCGAACTGACATTGCATGGCCGCGATAACCGCTATTTGATCGCGCTGGTGGCCATTGTCCTGGGTGGCTGGGTGGCATTTGGTGTTTGGTTTTTCATGGCACATTCGCGCGCGCTGTTGGCCAGTGTGGATTCGCAGATGAAAATAAATTTGCCGTTGGTGGCCTATCGCCAGCTAACCCTGGAGCCGTACAAGGACAAGGAAAAAGCGTCGATCTTGCGGTATATCGCCAGTGCATATACCGATCCCAAACTGGACCTGGAAACCGTGGTGGAAGGGACCGGCGCGAACCGCTATAAAATAAATGAAGTGCTGAAATCCGAACTTGGCATGACATTCACCAGTTACCTGAATAAACTGCGGCTGACCGAGGCGTCCAGGTTATTAATTGAAAACAACAGCGCCGCCGTGTCGGAAATAGCGTATTTGGTTGGCTACTCGAATGTTCCTTATTTTAACAAGCTGTTCAAGGAAGAATTTGGCTGCGCGCCGAAGTCATTTCGGATGCTTGCCGCCCAGCGGCAGCAGCAGCCCGCCGACAGCGTCCGGTCAGAACCCCTCGTCTGAACCGCCTCATCCCAAGCACCCGCCGGAACCGCCTGATCCCTGTTCGTCATCACCACCTCGCGTGAACACCCCGGCTGAACCGTCGCCATCGAGCGCTCGCCGCCGGGTGTCAGCGCGCTCCCCACATTCCTTCCGGCCCGCTTGCCCGGCTGTCCGCCGGCTGCGACAGCCGGTTTTCACCATAGCTAACATTGCTTGCAATTTCTGCGGTTTGTAAGAAATTCGATCGGCGGCGATATCGTTGTCCATGATGGCCGGCCTATGCTTCAGACGTGGGCCGGGTTGCGCTACCGCCAACGGTCGCGGACGCACAACAAAGGGGAAGGGTTCCGTTGTCGAGCGTGTGGGGCATTATTGGAATTGTTCACAGGGCGATTGAAAGCGCCGAGGTTCCCAATCGCCGGTTAGTAAATGTTCGCCATATATTAAGAACTAGTTCGATTAAATCGATTTAAGACTGATGCGCGGCCGATGGTGGCGGCTTGTAAGTCAGATAATAATAAATACGGGGAGATGGTCATGCGGTTGAATAAAATGATGGCCTGTTTGACGGGCGGGCTGGTTGATGCCGTTCGGCGCCACAGCCGAGAATTATCGCCGGTACAACGTCACGATGGGCGGCGGCTCATGAAAAAAACTCTATTCGCATTAATCCCCGGCGCCACCCTGTCGCTGGCCCGCGCAGCCCATGCCGGCGTGCCCAACTTCACCGACGGCGACTTTACCAGCTTGAGCGATATCAGCCCGTATTCGGCGCCGAGCTGGAGCGCCGACCGCTACGCCGGCGACAACACCATCGGCGGCTAGGGGAACGCCGCCCACTGGGCGGCGCCGGTCTTCGCGCTGAAGATGGCCTAAGTCCCGACCTTCACACTTTTTTGCTCTCCCCACTGCGTGTGCTCGCGGTGGCTTTCACGGGGCAGCTTTGGCTGCCCCTTTTTTTGGGGGGAGCGCGCC
>DATMSN010000760.1:0-5836 GCA_035565375.1 Duganella sp.
CTGTCGATGCGCAGGGCGCCGCGGGCGCCGACGGCGGACGCCGCGCCACGCCGATCACCGGCGAGATCGCCAACCGCGCCGACGTGGTGCGCATGCTCGACAAACTGATCGGCTACTACGAACAGCATGAGCCGTCCAGTCCCTTGCCCTTGCTGCTGGTGCGCGCCAAGCGCCTGGCGGCGATGAGTTTCATGGAAATCCTGGAGGACCTGGCGCCCGACGGCATACAGCAGGCCAGTTTGATCCGGGGCCGGCAGGGCGCACCGGAGTGATGAGTGGCCGGCAAGACGGCTATCGTGTTGTTCAATCATGGAGGAAGTATCGTGGCCAAAGAGAGTAGTCAGAAATTCATCGCGCGCAACCGCGCCCCGCGCGTGCAGATCGAGTACGACGTCGAGGTCTACGGCGCCGAGAAGAAGGTGCAACTGCCGTTCGTCATGGGCGTGCTGGCCGACCTGTCGGGCCAGCCGGCCGACCCGCTGGCGCCGGTGGCCGATCGCAAGTTCCTCGAGATCGACGTCGACAACTTCGACGAGCGCCTCAAGGCGATGAAGCCGCGCGTGGCGGTGCAGGTGCCCAACACCCTCAGCGGCGAGGGCAACCTGAGCGTCGAGATGACGTTCGAGAACATGGACGACTTCACGCCGGCGGCGATCGCCCGCAAGGTCGGCCCGCTCAACAAACTGCTCGAGGCGCGCGGCCAGCTGTCCAACCTGCTGACCTACATGGACGGCAAGACCGGCGCCGAGGACCTGATCGCCAAGCTGCTGAGCGAACCGGCGCTGATGCAGGCGCTGACGTCGGCGCCGAAGCCGCAAGAATAACCACCGACCGTCCTGGAGAAACACTATGGCTGAACTACAAGAACAAACGGAACAAGCCGGCGGCACGCTCGAGATGAGCGACTTCGGCAACCTGCTGCAAAAGGAATTCAAACCGCAGTCGGACAAGGCCAAGGAGGCCGTCGAAAGCGCGGTGCGCACCTTGGCCGAGCAGGCCCTGGTCGGCAGCAACATCATCTCGGGCGACGTGCTGGCCACCATCGAGGGCTTGATCGCGGCGCTGGATTCGAAGCTCACCGAGCAGATCAACCTGATCCTGCACACGCCCGAGTTCCAGGCGGTGGAGGGCGCCTGGCGCGGCTTGCACCACCTGGTCAACAACACCGAGACCGACGAGATGCTGAAGATCCGCGTGCTCAACATCTCGAAAAACGAGTTGGGCAAGACGATCAAGAAATTCAAGGGCACGGCCTGGGACCAGAGCCCGATCTTCAAGAAGATGTACGAGCAGGAGTTCGGCCAGTTCGGCGGCGAGCCGTTCGGCGCCATCGTCGCCGACTACTACTTCGACAACAGCGCGCCTGACGTCGAGCTGCTGACCGGCATGGCCAAGGTCGCCGCCGCCGCCCACGCGCCGTTCATCTCGGCCGCCGCGCCGTCGGTGATGCTGATGGAGTCGTGGCAGGAGTTGTCGAATCCGCGCGACCTGACCAAGATCTTCCAGACGCCGGAGCACGCCGCCTGGCGCTCGTTCCGCGAGTCCGAGGATTCGCGCTACGTCGGCCTGGCCATGCCGCGCTTCCTGGCGCGCCAGCCTTACGGCGCCAAGACCGATCCGGTCGAGGCGTTCGACTTCGAGGAGGATACCTCGGCCGCCGGCAGCAAGAACTACACCTGGGCCAACGCGGCGTACGCGATGGCGGTCAACATCAACCGCTCGTTCAAGGAGTACGGCTGGTGCTCGCGCATCCGCGGCATCGAGTCCGGCGGCGCGGTGGAAGGCTTGCCGGTGCATACCTTCCCGACCGACGACGGCGGCGTCGACATGCAGTGCCCGACCGAGATCGCCATCTCGGACCGGCGCGAGGCGGAGCTGGCCGCCAACGGCTTCATGCCGCTGGTGCACAAGAAAAACACCGACTTCGCCGCCTTCATCGGCGCCCAGTCGCTGCACAAGCCGGCCGAATACGACGATCCCGACGCCACCGCCAACGCCAATCTGGCCGCGCGGCTGCCGTATCTGTTCGCCACCTGCCGCTTCGCCCACTACCTGAAATGCATCGTGCGCGACAAGATCGGCTCGTTCAAGGAGCGCGACGAGATGCAGCGCTGGCTGGCCAAATGGATTAACCAGTACGTCGATGGCGATCCGGTCAATTCGAGCGAAGGCACCAAAGCGCGCAAGCCGTTGTCGGCCGCCGAGGTGGTGCTGGAGGAGGTCGAGGGCAATCCCGGTTATTACACCTCCAAGTTTTATCTGCGTCCGCATTACCAGCTCGAGGGACTGACCGTGTCGCTGCGGTTGGTCTCCAAGCTGCCATCGGCGAAGGCCGGCTAACCTTCGCTTTTTCACATAAAACCGCCGGCATGGCGCCGGCACACAGGAGAAAATCATGGCATTAGATATGTTCATCAACATGGGCGACAGCATCAAGGGCGAGTCGGCGGACAAAGTCCAAGGGGCCAAAGGCGACATCGACGTGCTGGCCTGGAGTTGGGGCCTGTCGCAGTCGGGCACCACCCACATGGGCAAGGGCGGCGGCGCCGGCAAGGCCAATTTCCAGGACTTGTCGTTCACCAAATACATCGATTCGGCCACCAATGCGTTGATGATCCACTTGTCCAAAGGCACGCACATTCCCAAGGTGTCGCTGCTGGCGCGCAAGGCTGGCTCGGGCCAGATCGCCTATATCAATATGATCATGGAAGAGGTGATGGTCACGTCGGTGTCGACCGGCGGCAGCGGCGGCGAGGACCGCCTGACGGAAAATGTGACCCTGAATTTCGCCAAGGTGACGTTCTCCTACACACCCCAGACCGGCGCAGGCGCCGAGGACAAGAAGAAGGACTTCGCGTGGGATATCGCCGGCAACGCCGAGGGTACGGTCGCGACGGCGTAGATGCACGGTGCCGGCCTGCGGAAGTGCCGCGGCCGGGCTCCGCCGGGCACTGGCCGCGGCAGGATGTAGAGGCGGCGCCGCAATGCTGCCAGGACGGTCGTCATCCGGCCGTCCACTGAACTTTTGAATTGGAACATCATGACTCCGCAAGAGCTGATACAAGAAGGTAAGCTGGTCGCCGCCCTGGCCGCACTGCAGGAGCAGGTGCGCAAGGACGCGGCGAACCCGAAATACCGGATTTTCCTGTTTCAGTTGCTGTGCGTACTGGGCCAGTGGAACCGCGCCCTGACGCAATTGAACGTGGCCGGCGAACTCGACGCCGCCAACCTCCCCATGGTGCAGACCTACCGCGAGGCGATCCAGTGCGAGGCGCTGCGCGGCGATATTTTCGGCGGCGCGCGCGCGCCGCTCATCTTCGGCCAGCCGCAACCCTGGCTGGCGCTGCTGCTGGAGGCGCTCAAGGCCGACGCCGGCGGTGAAGTGGACCGCGCCGCCTCGGCCCGCAGCCAGGCGTTCGAACTGGCGCCGGCCATCGGCGGCAGCATCGACGGTCAGCGTTTCGAATGGCTGGCCGACGCCGACCAGCGTCTTGGTCCGGTGCTCGAGGCGTTGGTCAACGGCCGCTATTTCTGGGTCCCGCTGCAGCGTATCAGCCGTATCGAGCTCGATGCGCCGGTGGACCTGCGCGACGCCGTCTGGACGCCGGCCTCTTTCACCTGGACCAACGGCGCGCAGACCGTCGGCCTGATACCGACCAGATATAACGGCACCGCGGCCAGCAACGACGACGCGCTGCTGCTGGCGCGCCGCACCGAATGGATCGGGGAGGGCGCCTCGGCCGGCCAGGGCCTCGGGCAGCGCATGCTGGTCTCGGATGCCGGCGAATATCCGCTAATGGATGTGCGGCTGATCGAGTTCGACGTCCAGCCGGATACCGACGCCGAGGCGTTCAGCGAAGCGGGAGCCGTCCATGGCTGAGTTGGCGCCGCGCGAACGCCTGCAGCCGTCGCTGCTCGACCGTCTTAGCGACGACGAGCCGGGCAGCGCGGTCGAGTCGCGCGAGCGCCGCGTGCTGTCGCTGCGCACGCTGCGCGAGGGCGTGCTTCGTGACCTCGCCTGGCTGCTTAACAGCACCAACCTGCTGTCCGTGCTGGACGCGGCCAAGCTGCCGCACGTGGCCAACTCGGTCGTCAACTACGGCGTGCCGGATATCTCGGGCATTCCGGTCTCGGGCCTGAACCTGAACCAGCTGGAGCGCGGCATCCGCCAAGCCATCTGGGACTTCGAGCCGCGCCTGATCCGCTCGTCGGTGGCGGTGCGCGCGCTGGCCGCCGCCCACGTCGGCCACAACAAGATGATCTTCGAAATCGAGGCAGACCTGTGGGCCCAACCTTATCCCGAACGGCTGTACCTGAAAACCGAACTGGACCTGGACCGCGCCTCGGTCGTGCTCACTGAAACCACCGCACGGGGCGCGCCATGAACCCGCGCTTCCTCCGTTATTACAGCCAGGAGCTGCAACACCTGCGCGAAGTGGGCGGCGAGTTCGCCGCCGACTATCCGAAGATCGCCGGCCGCCTCGGCCTGGACGGCTTCGAATGCGCCGATCCCTACGTCGAGCGGCTGCTGGAAGGCTTCAGCTTCCTGGCCGCCCGGGTGCAGATGAAGATCGACGCCGAGTTCCCGCGCTTCACCCAGCACCTTTCCGAGCTGGTGTATCCCCATTTCCTGGCGCCGACGCCGTCGATGGCGGTGGTGCAGCTGCAGCCGGACCTGAGCAATCCGAGCCTGAAGGACGGCTATCTGGTCCCGCGCGGCAGCTCCCTGCGCAGCGTGCTGGGGGCCGGCGACAGCACCGCCTGCGAATACCGCAGCGGCCACGCCGTCACGCTGTGGCCGATCGAGCTGATGGAAGCCAAGTTCTTTACCCATGGCGGACACCAGGCCGGCTTGAACGTGGTGTTGCCGCCCGCCGTCAAGGCCGGCATACGTCTGCGCCTGCGCACCAGCGGCGGCGTCGCCTTCAAGGATCTGCCGCTCGATAGCTTGAGCCTGCACCTGCGCGGCGCCGAGGATATGCCGGTGCGCATCTATGAAAAACTGCTTGGGCATGCTGTCGGTGTGCTGGTGGCTCCGGTCGGCCGCCCGGCGGCCTGGCATCGGCTGCTGCCGAAAAGCGCAGTGCGCCCGCTCGGCTTTACCGAGGACGAGGCGCTGCTGCCCAGCGGCGATCAAACCTTCCAGGGCTATCGCCTGCTGCGCGAGTATTTCGCCTTCCCGCAACGCTACCACTTCGTCGAGCTGGGCGGGCTGCGCGACGCGCTGCGCCACTGCGCCGACACCGAGGTCGAACTCACCGTCCTGCTCGACCAGGCCGACGCGCAGCTGGAAAAGACGCTCGACGTCTCCCATTTCGCGTTGCACTGCACGCCGGTGGTGAACCTGTTCCAGCGCCGCGCCGACCGCATCAACGTCACCGGCGAGCAGTTCGAATACCACGTGCTGGTGGACCGCACCCGGCCTATGGACTACGAGGTGTACCAGATCGACGCGGTGACCGGCTACGGCAGCGGCAACCAGGCCGAACAGGCGTTCCGGCCCTTCTACACGGCCAAGGACATCGCCGGTTTCCGGCAGGAGCAAGCGTTCTTCCAGATCCGCCGCGAGCCGCGTGTGATCTCGCAGCGCCAGCGGCGCGACGGACCGCGCTCGAGCTACATCGGCAGCGAAGCGTTCATCTCCATCGTCGACGCGGCCGAGGCGCCGTACCGCGCCGAACTGCGCCAGCTCGGCCTGTCGGTCTGGTGCACCAACCGCGACTTGCCGCTGGCGATGCCCATCGGCGTTGGAAAAACCGACTTCATCCTCGATTCTGGCGCGCCACTGCTTGCGGCGCGCTGCCTGGCCGGCCCCAGCCAGCCGCACCCGTCGATC
>DATMSN010000761.1:0-12476 GCA_035565375.1 Duganella sp.
GGGTTCATCAGCTTCGGCGTGTCGAGCGGCTTGATCGCGCTGGCCATCGCGCTGCCGGCGCTGGCCGTGTTCCATGCCGACGTCACCGGCGCCGGCGCGCTCGCCAGTGGCCGCGACTGGACGCTGTTCTGGATCGTCAACGGCCTGCTCGCGCTGGCGGCGTCGGTGATCGGCAATCACTTGTGGAATGTCGCCAGCCGCAAGGTGCCGGTGACGTTGTCGGGGCAATTGATCCTGTTCGAGACGCTGTTCGCGCTGCTGTATGGGTTCGCCTACAAACAACAGCCGCCGCGCGGGCTGGAGGTGGCGGCGATGGTGCTGCTGGCCGTCGGCGTCCTGTGGTCGGTGCGCATCCACGCGCTGGACGACGCCGCCCGGACGCACGCAGGCTGAGCGGTGGCGCTGTCGGGGACCAACGTCAGTCCAGCAGCCCGTTCTCGCTGAGCACATCCTGGATCAGCTCCAGCCGCAGCACCGGGTTCTCCTGCAGCAGCAAACGCTGCTTCTCCTCCAGGTCGAGCCGCAGCAATTCGCACCAGCGGTTCGCCACCCAGCCGGCCTCGTCGAGCCGATAAGGCGGCGCCAGCGGCATCTTGGCGGTCGAGATCTGCTTCTTTTGCAACGACCGGATCAGCGCGCCCAGCGCGTTGGCGACATCCTGCTGCTCGGTGGGCACCGGCACCACCATGTCCTCGGCCACGGCATCGACTTCCGCCATCCACAGCCCATGCTTGAGCTGCTCGGCCGACCGGACCTGGAAGCGCGTGGTGCCGATGCACGAGATCTGCAACAGCCCCGGCAACGGCGCCGACCAGTCGACGATGCGGGCCATCGTGCCGGCGTCCGACAGCGTTTCCTGCTTGTCCGGCACGCGGATCTCCGTCCCCTCCACCAGCGAGACGACGCCGAACTCTTCGCCACGCGCGATACAGCGCTTGATCATGTCGAGATAGCGCACTTCGAACACTTGCAACGGCAAATGTCCATCCGGAAACAGAATTGTATTCAACGGAAATAAGGGAATTGACGACATGCCATTATCATCTCATGAAACAGCCAAAGTCGGCAGGCATGCGTTGCAAGTTACGTAAAAGACGACGCAAAACCATCGCCCCTTTCATCACAAAAGCAACGACGACGGGGGCGCCGCGCCACGCGGGACAATATTCGATGGCCATCGCGGCCGCTCGGCGTTGCGCGCGCCACGCCTATCGCGGCGTCATCGCCATCGGAGAAATACCGGGATTTAACGGAGGGAATAAGAACGGGCTGGGAGGCGCGGAAAATGCCGCGGCCCGGCATGGCGCCGGCAAGAACGCCCGCAATAGAAAATCCGGCGCCGGGTTTATCGACGATAAACCCGCGCACACCGGACTCGGACAAACTTACTTAATCAGATACTGGTTTTTGTCTTTGCCTTCGAGCCATTTCGGCGCACGGCCGCGGCCGGTCCAGGTTTGGCCGGTCGCATCGTCGCGGTACTTGGTCGGCACCGGCGCGCGGGTTTTGACCGGTTTGACTTTGGTCGCGGCGCCCAGATCGGCCACGGTCAAACCATACTCGCGCATGATGGCGGTGACTTGCTCTTTCGCCTTGGCGATTTCGTTTTTACGCGCGGTTTCCGCCAGGTTTTCGAGTTCGGCGATCTTAGCTTTGTATTCTTGGTAAGTGGTCATCTTATTTCCTTCTAATGGGCTGGTTAGTTTCTAAAAAACCACATGTGACAATGTGTGAGAATTTTATAAAGCGCAATTTACCATAACTTTGCCTTGATTCTCCATACCTCAGCGTGAGAAATACCAATATAGCGATAAAAATGAATATTTTCCACAACTACGCAATCGAAATCGCCACGGGTTGGGCGCCGTCCAAATAATGGGAATGACAGTCCATTAATAAAGAATCGTAACGGCCACGGCCCCGCCGTTACCATTACGGCACGGTGGCGGCTATCCGGCGTGAATGCGGCGGGAATAAGGTCGAAAGAAAGCGCTTAAACGCACAGCGGCTGCGGCTCGCTACCTTCGGCCACCACCTTGCGGATCAAATTGGCCAGCCGGCACGTCGCCGGCCCCGCCACCTCGGGATTGGCGACGATCAGCGACAGCGACATCTTGCGGCGCTGCCCCACCCGCAACGGCAACGGCTTGAGCAGCCCTTGCGCCAGTTGATCGTGCATTTTGTGTTCCGCCAGCCAGCCGAAGCCGATGCCGTTGCAGATCATCTCCATGCGCGTTTGCGGATTGGTCACGCTCCAGCGCTGATCGGTGTTGAGCCAGCCGTGATCGCGCGGGTTCAGGGTGCCCGAATCGCGCACGACGATTTGCAGGTTGCGGGTCAGGTCGTCCATCTCGAGCTCGCGGCCCAGCGCGTGCAGCGGATGGCAGGGATGGGCGACGGCGATAAAGTCGATATCCATCAGCGCGTCGCCGAGGAAGCCGGCCGGGATGCGGCCGGCGATGGCGATGTCGACGCGTTTTTCCAACAACGCGTCCTCCGAGCCGGACAGCACGGTTTCCTCCAGGTTGACGCGCGTGTGCCGCGCCCACGGCTCGAACTCGCGCAACACCTGCACCAGCAGCCGGACCGGGAACAGACTATCGACGGCGATGCTCACCTGCGGTTCCCAGCCTTCGGCCAGGCTGGCGGCCAATTGTTCGAGTTGAAAGGCGCCGCCGAGCAGTTCGCGCGCCTTGTTCAGCAGCGCCTTGCCGTTGGGCGTGAGGCGGGCGCGGCGGCCGTCGATCTCCAGCAGTTCGACGCCCAATTGCTCCTGCAGCTTGGCCACCATGTAGCTGACCGAGGACTGGCTGCGGTGCAAGGCCTCGGCCGCCTGGGCGTAGCCGCCGCATTCGACGATCGCCTGCAACACCTGCCATTGTTCCAGCGTGCTCTTGGGGATTTTCATCGGTGTTCCGCGCCTGAAGTTCAGGCGGGAATCATACCACCGGCCCCGGCGCCGGCGTCAGAAGCGCCGTTCCACCGTCACCCGGAACTGGGTCTCGCCGTCGGCCACCGACGCGCGGTTGAGCGTGCCGCGCGCGTCCGCATATTGGCTCTCCGTCAGGTAGTCCTGCGCCAGCAAATTGGACACGGCAAAGCGCAAACTGTTTTGCGCGTCCAGCTTCAACAAGGCGTAGACGTCGAGGTCGCGCCGCACCGACGTGTAGGCGCTCTGGGTCTCGCTCTGGCGCGCCAGGCCGCCGTTGCGGAAGCTCAGGCTGCTGCCGGTGCTGAGCATGCCGTCCGGGCTTTTGTAGTCGACGCCCAGGGTGGCGCTCAGCGGCACCTGCTGGTCCAGGCGGTTGTCCGGCCCCGGCACGCTGTCCACCTGCGACCAGTTGCGGCTGACACTGGCGCGCAGATCGAGCGCCGGCGCGTGGTCCATCACCGCGCGCAGCGGAAACTTGACCTCCAGCTCGATGCCACGCGTTTCGGCGCGGCCATCGTTGATCAAGGTCGACACCCAGCGGTCGCCCTCCTGGACCAGGCCCTGGTGCATATAATCCTCGATCCGGCGGATCGACGCGCTCGCGCTGAGCATGCCGCCGTCGCCCCAGTAATGCTCGAACGAGGCGTCGATGCCCAGCGCCACCTCCGGCTTCAGGCGCGGATTGCCGCGGCGGTCCGGTTCCAGCCGGCTGTTGTTGGCCGACGTGAAGCGGCGCGGCACCAGGCTGGCCGTCGACGGCGCCTTGTAGGTGCGGGTCAGCGCCACGCGCACCTGGTCCTTCTTGTTCGGCAGCTTGATCAGCGTCTGGAACAGCGGGCTGAGCACGCTGGAACGCTGGCTGACGCGCTCCAGCTTATCGCCCTCGATCGACGTTTGCAGCCCCTCCCAGCGCACGCCGGTGTAGACCGACCAGCGCGGCGTCACGTTCCACTCGTCCTGCCCGTAGAAGGCCAGCCGGGTCGCCCTGGCGGAAAAATCCTCGTCGTTGTTGTCGGGGGGCAGACTGCCCGGCAATGGCAGCTCGCGCTGGACGCGGGTATCGTCGCGCTCGGTGATGCCGGCGTCCCAGCCCAGCGCCAGCGCGTGCTCGGCCGGGCCCTCTTCCGCCCCCTCGGCCTGCGCGCCGAAGGTCAGCGGCACCGAATACTTGCCCTGGGTGCTGAAACCGGATTCGTCGCTGTGCCCCTGCACCGTGCGGTACAAGCTGGTCGGCGCGCCCCGGTTGGCGCCCAACTGCAGCGAATCGGTGGTGTTGCGGTTCCTGCTGACGCCGGCCTTCAGATCGAGCTTGGCGCCCTCGGCCATCTTGTGCACCCAGTTCAGATCGGTGCGGCCGTAGCCGTTGTGGCTGCTGAAGGTATTGTCGATGCGATCGTAGCTGGGGCCTTCGTCGCCGTCCAGGTTGACGGTGGTGCGGCTGTGGCTGTTGCTATCGAACCGGTTCAGGTTGATGAAGGTTTGCGAGGTCAGCGTATCGCCGCCGGCCAGCGTCCAGTTGATGCGCGGCGACAGGTTGAAGCCGTCCGAGCGGCCCTGGTCGCGCCAGGTCGCGGAGCGGTCGACGTTGGGCACGCCGGCGGCGTCGGTGCCGGTTTCGGTCGACGGCGTCATGCGGTTGTACATATAGCGCCAGGCGTTGCCGCTGAAGGAATAGGACATGCCGTCGCGTTTGTCGGACAACTGGAAGCTGGCGCTCGGCGAGCTGAACTTGCTGCCCTTGGCGCCGCTGATCTTCACCTCGTGCTGGGCCACTTTGACCGCCTTTTTCAACACGATGTTGATGGTGCCGGCGATCGATTGCGTGCTGAACTCGGCGCTGGCCGCGCGCAGCACCTCGATGCGCTCGATCACGTCCGGCGCCAGGTTGTCGATCGAAAAGCCGGCCGGCGCGCGTTCGCCGTTGATCAGAATCTGAGTGTAGCCGGCGCCCAGGCCGCGCATGCGGATCTCGCCGCCGGAGCGGCCGGCGGCGCCGCCAACCGTGATGCCGGGCAGGCGCTTGAGCACGTCGTTGACCGAGGTGTCGCCGTATTTCTGGATTTCCTCCCTGCCGACGACGATCTTGCTAGCGGTATCATCGCGGCGCGCGTCATAGCTGGCGGCGCTGCCCTTGATCTGCACCTTTTGCATCGGCACGGCGGCGTGCTGGACGGCCGCCGGCTTGGCGTCGGCGGCGCTGTCGCCCGCATCCGCGACGTTGTCGGCATGGGCGCCGGCGGCAAAACACAGCGATAGAACGGCCGCAGCGGTCTGCGTCAAACGGAGTTGGCGAGGGGGGATCATAGCGTGGCGATCGGGAACCTAGGGGAAGCGCCTATTATGCCTTGGTTTGACAGAAAGTTTCCTGAATCCAAGATAACTCGCTTCCGTTTAGCGAAATTTCATAAACGTAAATAGTGAAAAAATGAATAGATTTGATTAGGCATGCCGCGGCTGGCGGGGCGTTATAATGTTCGATCGTCATTTTGTATGGATTCCCATCGTGTCCGACCGCCTTGCCGTATTGCCGCAGTACCTGCTCCCCAAAGGGGCGTTGACCAACTTCGCCGGCCGCGTGGCGGGCGCCAAGGGCGGCGCCATGACCACGCGCCTGATCCGCTGGTTTGTCGGCAAATACGACGTCAACATGGGCGAAGCGCTCAATCCGGACATCGCTAGCTACCACAGCTTCAACGAGTTTTTCACCCGCGCGCTGCGCCCGGACGCCCGCCCGCTCGCCGACGCCGATTTCATCTGTCCGGTCGACGGCCGCATCAGCCAGTTCGGCGCCATCGATGACGACCAGATCTTCCAGGCCAAGGGCCATAAGTTCACCACCACGGCGCTGGTCGGGGGCGACGCCGCGCTGGCGGCCAAGTTCCAGCACGGCAGCTTCGCCAACTTATACCTGAGCCCGCGCGACTACCACCGCATCCACATGCCGTGCGACGGCAAGTTGACGCGCATGATCTATGTGCCGGGCGAGCTGTTCTCGGTGAATCCGACCACGGCGCGCGGCATTCCGGGCCTGTTCGCCCGCAACGAGCGCGTGGTGTGCGTGTTCGACACGGCCAACGGGCCGTTCGTGATGACCCTGGTGGGCGCCACCATCGTCGGCAGCATGGCCACGGTCTGGCACGGCGTGGTCAATCCGCCGCGCCTGTCGAAGGTGACGGAATGGACCTATGCCGATCAAAACATCGTGCTGAAGAAGGGCGACGAGCTGGGGCGTTTCCTGTTGGGTTCGACGGTCGTCATGCTGTTCCCGAAAGACAAGCTGAGCTTCAACCCGGCGTGGCAGCCGGCCGGGCCGGTCAGGCTCGGCGAGATGATGGCGAACCTGAAATAATCGGCGGCGGCTACAACAACGCTGGCGTTATCTAAATTATCTAAATAACGTAGGCCGGATTAGGCGGAACGCCGTAATCGGCCATGCATGCGTCATCCGCAGCGCACGCATGGCCGATTACGCTGCGCTAATCCGCCCTACGTGATCCCCGGCCGATCCCCGGCCGTACCCCCCCTACGCCAGCCTCTGGTCGAACGCCGCCCCCAGCATATCCAAAAACACCCGGGTCTTGGCCGGCATCAACCGCCGCCCCGGGAACACCGCCCACCCCGTCACCTCGGGAAACGCCCACTCCGGCAGCACCCGCACCAGCGTCCCCGACCGCAGGAACGGCGCCGCGATCGCCTCCGTCGACACGCCGATGCCAACGCCATTGCTGGCCATGCGCACGATCATCTCCGGCGAATTACCCAGCAAGCGCACCGGCAACTCGCGCTCCCAGCGTATCTTGCCGCGCAACAGCGTCCAACGGATCAAACCATTGACCCTGGGCGGCAAACTCAGCAAATCGTGCTTGAACAAATCGTCCGGGTGCTCCGGCAAGCCGCGCAAGCCCGTGTAGGCCGGCGAGGCATACAGCGCCAGCGAGCTGAAGGTGATACGCCGCGCCACCAGCGAGGCGTCATCCGGCAGATCGCCCATCCGAATGGCCAGATCAAAATTCTCCGCCACCAGATCGACCCTGCGCGGCGACAAATCGAGCTCCAGCGAAATGGCCGGATAGCGGTGCATGAATTGCGCCAGCATCTCGCTGACACCGATATTGGCGAAATCGGCCGGCATCGATACCCGCAACAGCCCGCTCGGCGCGCCCTGCCGGTGCTGCGCCAACGCGCCGGCGGCCTCGGTCTCGTCGGCCACCTTGCGCGCGTGTTCCAGCAGACTGGCGCCGAACTCGGTCAGCACCAGCTTGCGCGTGGTGCGCTGAAGCAAGCGCTCGCCCAGATGCGCCTCCAGCAGCGATATCCGGCGCGACACCGTCGATTTCGGCAGTTGCACCCGCTCCGCCGCCAGGCTGAAACTGCCGCATTCGACGATACGGGCAAATAGCATCAGATCACCAGGATCGATTTCCACGCAACTCTCCTCGATTGTTCCATCAGTGGATTAATGTTATCCATTTTAACGCCTTCCGCATTGGTTTTGAAACGATTAAAGTAACTCCATCGCAGCAACAAACAACAACCCCATTCAGGAGAACCACCATGAACATCTTGCAAATCAACTCCAGCGCCCGCAGCACCGGCTCCGAATCGACCCGCCTGGCCGACAGCATCGTCGCCAAGCTGCAAGCCAGCAATCCGGGCGCCACGCTGGTCCGCCGCGACCTGGCCGCGAATCCGCATCCGGTACTGGACGAGCCCGCACTGCAAGCGCTGTTCACCCCGGCCGATCAACGCACCGCGGAGCAAGCCGCCCGCGTGGCACTGGACGACGCCCTGATCGCCCAGGCGCAAGCGGCCGACACCATCGTCATCGGCTCGCCGATGTATAACTTCGGCGTCACGGTGCAGCTGAAAGCGTGGTTCGACGCGATCGCCCGCGCCGGCGTGACGTTCAAATACGGTGCCTCCGGCCCGGTCGGCCTGCTGACGGGTAAAAAGGTCTACGTCGCCGTGGCGCGTGGCGGCATGCACAAGGACAGCCCCAACGATGTCCAACTGGCCCACCTGAAAACTTTCCTGGGCTTCGTCGGCCTGACCGACGTCCAGTTCTTCTACGCCGAAGGCATGGGCATGGGTCCGGACGCGGTGGCCAAGGCGCAAGCCCAGGCGGACGCCGACATCAACGCGGTACTGGTATAAATTAATCGATGGAACGCGCCCGGCGGCGCGCTCCGAAAAGGAGAAAGTCATGAGCAACGTAACAAGCGATCGTGTGCAACAAGAACGCGGCGTGGAGCGCATCATCACCGGCCAGGCCGTGTCGGATGGCGCCGGCGTCAAGATCAACCGTGTCTTGACCCAGAACCTGCAGCGCCGCCTGGACCCGTTTTTGATGCTGGACAATTTCGGCAGCGACCAGGCCAGCGACTACCTCGCCGGTTTCCCGAGCCACCCGCACCGCGGCTTTGAAACCGTCACCTACATGCTGGAGGGCCGCATGCGCCACAAGGACAGCAGCGGCAACGAAGGCCTGCTGACCAACGGCGGCGTGCAATGGATGACGGCCGGCCGCGGCGTGATCCACTCGGAAATGCCGGAGCAGGAAGAAGGCATGATGTCGGGCTTCCAGCTGTGGCTGAACCTGCCGGCGAAGGACAAGATGCGCGCGCCGTGGTACCGCGACTTCAACGGCGACGAGGTGCCGGTCTTTACCACCGAAAACGGCGCCAAGGTGAAAGTGATCGCCGGCAGCAGCCATGGCGTCGACGGCGCCGTGCAGCGCGAAGTGACCGAGCCGATTTATATCGACGTCGACCTGCCGGCCGGCGCCTCGTTCAGCCAGGCGCTGCCGGAAGGCCACAACGCCTTCATCTTCACGCATCGCGGTTCGGTGCGCGTGGGCGACAAGGACGTGGCGTCGGGCAAGATGGCGATCCTGGCCAACACGGCGGGCGCCGATGGCGTGAATGTTCACGCGACCGACGCCAGCCGCTTCATCCTGGTGGCCGGCAAGCCGCTCAACGAACCGATCGCGCAATACGGCCCGTTCGTGATGAACACGCAGGCCGAGGTTTTCGCCGCCGTCGAAGACTTCCGCGCCGGCAAACTGGGTGAAGAAGCCCAAGCCATCTAAAGTCATCTAAACCACGTAGGGCGGATTAGCGCAGCGTAATCGGCCATCTATGCGCCGCCGACGGCTCGTAGATGGCCGATTACGGCGTGCCGCCTAATCCGCCCTACGAAACAGCTCCGGGCGGCTGAGTTAAAATGCAACCATGATGCCCACTCTTCTCAAATGGTTACGCTATCTCAGCCACGTCCTCGGCTTCGAGACGGCCGATTCCTTCCCGCCCGGCCACCCGTACGAACGCACGCGCTGGAACGGCGCCTATTTCGATATCGCCTCGGACGTCAAACCCGACCAGATCGAAAGCCGCCTGTGCGACGCGATCAGCAACACGCCGCTGGTATTCGGCTACATCACCAATCCCACGCCGCGCATGCAGCGCACCTTGCTGGCGATGCTCGAAGAGCGCATGCGCAACAACCGCGGCCGTGCCAGCGAACTGGCGGTCCTGCTGGTCAACGCCTACGACAGCCCGCACATCACCGAAGTCATTCCCGGCCTGCGCGCGGCCATCGCCGGCACCCGCGACGACGACATGGCAGAGCGCGCCCGCAGCGTCATGGCCTTCCTCGGATCGACCCAATCGCCGTTCGACGTCATCGAGATGAACTAGGCGGCAAGCGCCGCCTGTGCCGCCTTGGGTGTGGTCAAATTGCTGGGGACGAAGCGGTCGCGCAATTTCATGAACGGCGTCTCCACCAGCAGAAACAGCAACCAGCCCACGGCGATGCTGGCCAGGCTCATGATGGCGATCGCCTGCCACGAGTCCGGCCCCCAGCCGTAGCCGCGCAGCGGCACGCGCATCAGCACGCACAGCTGCTTGTGCGTCAGGTAAATCGCATACGACCACAGCGCGATGCTCGCCGCGCCCGGCACGCGCCAGCGCTGCAGCAGCGACCCCGGACTCAGCGCCGCGATCAGCAGCAACGTGAAGCTCACGCCCAGCATCGGATAGCCGAACACGGTCATCGTATAGCCGTAGTGATCCTCCAGCAACATCGACCAGGTTAGCGCCAGCATGCCCGCGCCGGCCGCCAACACCCAATTGCCGCGCGACGTGATGACCTTCCAGGCGCCCGCGTGATAGTTTTTCACCAGCGCCAGCGCCACGCCGAACACCAGCTCGTCGAAGCGGCACCACGAGGCGTAGTAGATATGGGTGTAATACAGGAAACCGCCTTCGCCGCCATAGCGTGTCCACAAATAGCTACGCACCGCCGCGCCCGCCAGCAAGCTGCCGATCACCGCCACCCAGGCCCACAGCAGGGACTTGCGGCAGGCCGCGATCAACAGCGCGACCGCCGGCAGCAGCACGTAAAACTGCTCCTCCACGCACAGCGACCAAGCATGGGAAAACGCCGTGCCCGGGATCAGCTGTATATTTTGAGTAAAGGTGAGGAACTTCCACAGCGGTGGCAGCACGCTGTCGCCGCGCCAATACGGCCACAAGGCATACAGCGCCAGCACAAAATAGAAATTGGGCAGCGTGCGCAAAAAACGGCGCGCGTAAAAACGCGGCAGCGAAAACCGCTCGGGTCCCGTCTGCTGGCGCCGGATTCCCGACAGGATCTGGTTGCCGATCAAATAGCCGCTCAGCGCGAAAAACAGGTCGACGCCGGCCCAGCCGATCTCGCTCATCCAGCCGAAAGTCGGACTGAAACTAACAAAGATCATATAGTGATTCATGAACACCAGAACGATCGCAAGCGCGCGCAAGGTGTCGAGGCCGGAGTTGCGGCCAAGGTCGCGGCCAATAAGCTGAGGATTCATGCCCGCATCTTACCGTGCCGCGCTGTTTTTCCAAAGTCAGGGCGAGATCACCATCGCCAACGTCTGATCGGCAATCGACAGCACGACGGTGCTGCCATCCGCGATCGCGTAGTTTTGGCCGTGGGTGGAATAATAGTTGGTCGCCCCCAGGCAAATGCAATCGATCGCCGCGCTGATCCGGGTGCTGATGGTATAAGCGGGCAGCATCAGATCCGGCGCGGTGACGAACTTGAGCACCAGATCCTGTCCGGTATTGTTTAAAAAGACGGTCTTGGCCGGCTTGACGGTCTTGAGTGTGGGTATCTCGGTAAATTGAATGATCGCCACTACAGCACCCTGAATAATCCGGTTGGCAAGCCGTCGTTGCTACGGGCCAGGTCGACATGAATCTTCTTGCCATCATCCACCGGTAGCACGCTGGATGCAAGCTGCCTGAGGTTATAACCGGAATACCCGGCGGCGCCCTCTTCCCCCGAGGGCGAAAGCCAGCTCAGCGACGCCAGGCCGCTGGCGACGATCGCCTGGCAAGTTGCCTCCGAACCATAGATGCCGATCTGATAATGCGGTTCGCCCGGCCGCGCCGCGTTGAACGCCTGATTGACCCCCTCGAAATACCGGGTGATCGGCCCGGCGATATCCTCGGCGGTGGGGTGGCAATCGACCTCGAAGTAAATGGCCGAACCCGACGGCTGTGTGATGGCCGACTGCGCCATCAGATACGCGGCGGCGCCATCGGCGAGGCCTTGCGCCCGGCTGAAAGAATGCAGGTGGGCGCCAATGGTCTCCCACACCACACCGATCTGAATGCCGGCATCGGTCAGCGCCCTGGCCTCGGCCAGCGACAAATTCTTGCCCGCATGGTGGCTGTAATAACGAATCGCAAAGTCGATTCCTTGTTGCTTAATTGGTATCGCGTGCTGGGTAAGCTCGAACGGGGCTTTGATGCCTGTTAGAACAACCATGTTACCTCCGTGGATGGCTGGGTGATGTCTGAATTCATTTGTTCGACGCAGGCGGGCTCAACGACATCGATACTGACCTGATACCCCTCGTCCGGCACCCGGATGCGCAAGGGATTGCCCAGCCCTTCGGCCGCGTAGTAGTCGCTCAGTTTGTTGCGCAGCCGCGCCAACTGGACGGCGGCGGCCAGATGCATCCCGAGATTCAAACCCGCCCCTGGACGGCCGACCGTGCCGTCTTCACCATGATACTTTTGGTTGCCAATATCTCGAACCAATTGGTCGAGCAACGCGCAGCAACGATGTGACGTCGCAAAGGTGCGACTGGCCGCGATGCGGCGCAGCTCGGCGCGCACGTCGTTCGGATGGGGTGTCAGTGCCGCGCCGGCATACCGACCGCGCGAAGACACAACAGTGAGAGCAGAATGTTTAATAGTTTCTCCAGCCTAATGTTAATATTCACTAAAGGTGCAGACATGAAACAACTGTACCGAATAGACATACAAATGGCCTTCTGGAAACCTTCAGGTTGCCAAGTCGTTGATTTAACTTGTTTTTTCTTGGGCGGAGAAGGTTGGCGTGAACCGTAAAAGCTTCCGTTTTGGTCAGTGGCGCGTCGATCCGGCCACCAACACGCTCAGTTTTGGTGTGCTCAGCAGGCAACTCGAGCCGCGCGCGATGGATGTTTTGTTACATTTCTGCAAGCATCCGCACGACGTCGTCTCGGCCGACG